>JALWCU010000277.1 GCA_027015275.1 Bacteroidales bacterium
GGATGATAGCCGTGATGTAACGGTTAATTATGGTTTGTCAGACTTCTGGATAGCCCAGCTAACTGTGCCCACATTAAATTATGAGCCAACGACAGAGATGAACGATTTGGTTGTGTATCCCAATCCGTCAGAAAATATTATACATTTACGTTCACCAGTTCAAGGCCAATATACAGTTGATATTGTGGATATTAACGGTAGGGTTATAATGACTAAAAATTTGAATACAAAAAAAGCAAGCATTAATATTTCGTCATTGTCTAAAGGGCTGTATCTGCTCAGACTAACGCAGAAACAAGCTATCTACCAGGCTAAGTTCGTTGTTGGGTTATAAAAATCAGGTTTTTAGAATCACAGGATACAATCTAATTTTTCTGCTTTTATCGGCAAATGAATAAATCGTAGAGTTTTCGTGTCTTTGTTAAAAAGCTAAATGGCGATTTTAGCATACTCAAGGAGACTATCGAAAATCGAGAGACATCAGGCCGTTTGAAGGGAGCTTTTCCCATAGGTGAGCGCATAGACGAGATAGAGTTTGTTTCGCTTTTGTATTATCTGGGTTCGCTCACTATCAAAGAATATTATGGAGAATTCGCAATTTTTCGTATTGCTAACCGCACGATAGAACGCCTGTTGTGGGAATACATCACTCAGGCGATTGAAAATAGTTTTCGCCAGCTACGAATAAATGAGCGTTATTTGGTTAATAGCTTTTTCAAGATGAGCTACCGCCGTTTTTTTATGCACGCAGCGAAGCGGAGTTTCACGGAGATTTTGCGGATATTTATCTTGAGCCTATTCTGACAAGCGTTAAGTACAGGTATCTGATTGAGCTAAAGTATATTAAGTCAACAGATTTGAAGCGGGCCGATAGGGAAAAATTGATTAGCGAGACAGTAGAGTGTGCCAAGGCGCAGTTGCAGAGATATGCAGACGAGTCGAGCCAGCCGCTGAAGTTGTTAGTCGTGGTAGCCAGCTCACAGGAATATGTCTATTTAGCCGAAGCGGATGCAGAATGACTCTTTATTCTTCATGGAATTACGCTGTGGATTTAAACATACTATGATCAAATCCCTTAGCAAAAAATTACCCCGAACTATTCCTAAAAGAATAACTCGGGGTAGATAGCACATCTACAGTCCATCATGCTTAATGAAATATGTAGCTATCACAACTTTATCAGCTTGCTATAATACATCTTGCCGTCCATAGCCTGTGAGCGAATTATATACACGCCCTTAGTTAACGGACTGATATTTAGGGCATTTTCAGGATTCTGCTTTATCAGAACTTTTTGTCCACTTAAATTGTATATCTCTATATAGCGCAGCTGAGAATCAAAGCTTATTTGGTCTCTGGCTGGATTAGGACTGAAAAATGTCTGTTCTACATAGTTATTCACAAGAGCTGATTCTGAAGAGAATGTATAATTAAAATAATCAACAGTACCCGAAGTTTTGCTTCCGAACAGTTCCTGTTGTCCATCGCCGTCTGCATCGCATAGTGCCAGTGAGTAATATGTACCAAAACGTCCAAAATACCATTCAGGGGTGGTACCATTTTGATTAACCAGACTATCATTCTTGTCATTTATATAAACATCAAGATACTGATAAACATTATCGTAATAACCTACAAGCATATCGTCATAGCCGTCTCCGTTAATGTCTCCAACTGCTATCATGGGTGAACCATAAACGAACCAGTAGTGTAACACCGTATCAGTAATGGTATTATTATCCATATTGTAATCAAATGCCGTAAAATCACAAGTCCTCTGAGTAAGAGATGTAATTTCTTTCTTGCCGTCGTGGTTAAAGTCACTTATTGCTATACTTGCAGGCTCTCCCAAATTAGTAATATCCCCAATGTATTTAAAGTTTGTCCCAGAAACCTGTTCGTATCTTGATAATATTCCATTGTAATTTGCCACAAATAAATCTGCTTTTCCGTCATTGTTCAGGTCATCAATAGCAAAATAGAAATACTTCCCTGTTCTGAACAAAGTGTCATCAGTCCTGAGTGTGTCAGGTAAAGCAAAGTAAATATTTCCTTTTGTACTGATGTTCCTTGAATAAAGAAGTGTACCATCCACATCGCTCATGAACAAGTCTTTTTTGCCATCGTGATCAAGGTCGTAGAAATAAATCAAAGTATAGTGGCTCGTTCTGACCAGAGAGTTTGATGCAATTGGATAGTCGTATTCTATTATGCCCGTATCTGTCTTCATATAACGCTGCACTGCTTTATTATAACCAAATTTCAGGTAGTAATTTCTTCCGTCATGGGCATAAGCGAGCATTAATCCGTAATCATCCAGTGTTATTGGCTTGTCATCGTAAAGACATAATGTATCATCAAAAATAACTTTATTGCTGTCTGTCATTTCGTAGTTCAGTACATAATGATTTCCTAGTGAAACAAGTATGTTGGTTGATAATGTATCAGAATTTTTAACATAAGTGTAAAAATCAGTCTTAGATACTTCCGAAGGAAAGAGAACAGACTCACCAGATGTATCCTGTAATTCGTATTTAAACGCAAAAGCTGTATCACCACGGTTTTCGGCATAATATATATAATTGCCAGCTGGATAATAAACATCCATTAGACTATCATGATTATAATCATAAAAATCCGCACCCTGGGGGAAATAATAAGGTTTCTTTACTGTATCCCTTAGCGTATCCATATAAGCAAATCGGTTGACCCCTTGTTGTTCGAATCTAATAGAAGTGCCCGGATCCCATGAATAAGTTCCAGGATAATTGTAAATAATCTCAGCCTTACCGTCAAAATCAATATCTGCTGCTCCCACATATTCACCCATAATAATCTTACCGCTATCGTCACGTACTGTATCCACATACTCGAAATTATTTTTCTGTGGATCATACAAATACATAATCGCATTCTGATAAAAATATTGATAGACTATATAAGGTACTCCTCCAATTACCAGATCAGGATAGCCATCACCGTTAAGGTCTGTCATAGATGCAGTGTGCGGACCCGAGTAGTAGATATAACCATCTCCCAAAGCTGGTCTTTTATTACTCAGCGTAAAAGTAGAATTTTGGGCTAATAAAACAGTGGAAAATAAGCTAAAGAAAAGAATAAAAATCTGCCGTTTCATTTTGGTCCTGTTTATAGTTTAGTAGTTGTGGAATTTACACCAAAAAAATATTTTTTTCAATAATTTTTACACAAAAAAATATCATATCATTCTGCTGCTAACCTGCCAACTACTATCATAAAAGATAAAAAAATAGAGGCGCAGACTGCTCTACGCCTCTTTACAACTTAATCAACACAAATTATGCGACTGGCTAAAGTACGGGCTGCTTCTAATTTTCCGCAGCTTTCATTTTCTTATAAGCTTCAATCATCTGTGGCAAAAGCTTGTGGACATCGCCAACAATGCCATAATCAGCGGCTTCAAAGATTGGGGCGTCTTTGTCAATGTTAATGGCAACGATATACTTTGAGTTGCTTACGCCCCCAAGATGCTGAATAGCACCAGAAATACCCAGAGCAAAGTACACAGTCGGTGCAATAATCTTACCGGTCTGTCCCACATGCTCAGATGCCGGACGCCATCCTTCGTCTGCTACTGGGCGTGAGCATGCTGTAGCTGCGCCAATCAGGCTGGCAAATTCCTCCAGCGGTCCCCAATATTCAGGACCTTTCATTCCACGTCCACCAGAAACAACAAGTTCTGCTTCTGTCAAAGGTATCTTGCCGGATGTATCAACGTTCTGCTCAAGTACTTTGATAGCTGGTGCTGGTACATCAATGTCCATGCTCTCGACAGACATGCTAACAGGATTTTCGACCAGTCCATAAGAATTCTGGAACAAAGTCAGTACAAATTTGTCGCTTTTGACCACTGTCTTGGCAAAGGCTTTACCCGTAAAGACCTTTTTTGTTATTGTTAAAGGGCTCAGTGAATCAGGCAATTGTGTTACAGCAGATACAATACCGGCCTTAAACCTGGCTGCAATTCTCGGTGCTATTGCACGACCTTCATTGTTATTTGTAAAGACAAATCCTGTAATATCGTTTTTCTCTGCTATTTGAGCTATTACGTGTGAATATACCTTTGGGTCAAATGGTGTGAGGTTCGCATTCTCAATGTGAATAAGCTTTTCTACACCATACTTTTCGAGGCCTTTTATATCATCCTCAGCAACACTACCCAATACAACGCCCAGCACAGATGTGCCGGCCATCTTTGCTACAGCCGAAGCATAAGATGCAATCTCATAGCTGGCTTTCTTGAATTTACCATTAAAATTTTGTATGTATGCTAATATCATGGCTTTCTAATTTTTAAGGTTTTTGTGATTAAAGTACTTTGGCTTCTATGTGCAACAAATTAATGAGTTCCTCGGCAGTCTCTACCAGTTTGACTGGTGGTTTAGGCTTAGGTAGTTCATATTCAACCATTTCTACCAATGGCTCAATATTCTGAGCAGCAACAACATTAATCGGCTTACGTTTAGCCTGCATGATACCACGCATATTAGGAATAAGTGGCACAATAGCAATACCTTTTTGTACTACAGCGACAAAAGGCATCTGTACATCAAGCTTCTCATAGCCACCATCAATCTCCCGTTTAACTATGAGCTTATCGCCATCAAGGTCGATGCCAGAGACAGCCGAAACTGAATTAATGCCCATAAGTTCTGCTAGCATTGCACCTACTGAAAGTCCGTTATAGTCAGACGACTCCAGACCTACCAGTATCAGGTCAAAGTCTTGATCTTTTAGTGCTTCTGCCAGTTCAGCAGCTACACTGTACGAATCCTTTGGTTTTGTATCAACTCTGATTGCTTCGTCTGCTCCCATAGCCAGAGCCTTACGGATAGTAGGTTCGCCGTCTTTTTCAGCAACCATTGCAACGGCAACTTTTTCTATTTTGCCGGCAGCTGCCTTTTTCAGCTCCAGGGCACGCGTCAGTGCCAGTTCGTCCCATGGGTTTATTATCCACTGGACACCAGTCTTATCGAATTCATTATCTTTAAACTTGACTTTGGTTGTTGTGTCTGGGACATTACTGATTAAAACTAATATTTTCATAAGCTTTGTATTTTAGGTTTAAAAATTTTTAATTATCATCATCTTCTTTCATGATTTCATCTGCTGCATCATTCTGATCAACCAGGTTTTCTGGAGGCATTGGCATAGATGAAATACTCAGTTCATTATCATGCCTCTCCAAACCAAGGTCTCCTGGATCATCAGTATAACCATAGAGGTAATCGAGCTTAGCTTTGTACAGCTTTTTGAGATATTTCCTCTTAAGCTTAAGCGTAGGCGAAAGCTCGCCTGTCTCAGGCGCCCACTTACGGCAGGTAAGGGCAAATTTCTTTATTTGCTCATGATGTGCCAAGCGCTTGTTTAATCTATCGACTTCTTCCTGAAAACGTTGAATGACTTTGGGCTTCTTAATAAGTTCATAAGTATCGCGGAAAATAATACCATGCTTAACAGCCCATGTGTTAAGATACTCGAAATCAGGACTTATAATAGCTGCTACAAACTTTTCTTTTTCGCCAACAACAAAGAGCTGGTCAACAAAAGGAGATTCCTTAAAAATGTTTTCAATAACTTGCGGCGCAACATACTTGCCAGTTGAGAGCTTAAACATTTCTTTCTTACGGTCTGTGATTTTTAGATAGTTCTCATCGTCAAGCTCCCCAATGTCTCCAGTGTGGAACCAGCCATCTGGTTCGAGAACTTCGGCTGTCTTTTCTGGATTCTTGTAATAGCCCTTCATTACGTTGGGCCCTTTGACCAGAATTTCTCCATCTTCTGCAATTTTCACAGCAACATTCTCCAGTATAGGACCGACTGTTCCAATCTTTACATGGCCAGGGTAATTAACAGCAATAACAGGCGATGTTTCTGTCAATCCGTAACCTTCATAGATAGGTATTTCGGCTGCATAAAATATACGAGCTAAGCGCGGCTGAAGAGCAGCGCCACCTGAGATAAGCCCAATGATTTTACCCCCCAGGGCTTCCTGCCATTTCTTGAAAACGAGCTTGCGCATTAGATTTAACTGTAAATTATACCACAGCCCCTTGTTTTCATTAGGATCGTACCGCAATCCTATTTCCAAGGCATGGTCAAATATAGCGCGCTTGAGTCCTTTGAGTTTTTTCCCCTCGACCACGATGCGGTCATAAATTTTCTCGTACACACGTGGCACAGCAGCAAACCCATGTACAGGCACTTCATTAATGTCACGTACAAGAGTATCAATTTTTTCTGCATAATAAATTGTGGTGCCAATATTTTGTACCATATAATTCACTTCACGCTCAAAAACATGACACAGCGGCAGAATACTCATATAACCGTGTCCTCTTTCAAGCGGATATCTCTTTGTCGTAGCCATGACATTACTCATAAAATTCCAGTGAGTAAGCATCACACCCTTGGGGCGGCCCGTTGTACCAGATGTGTAAATTATTGATAGTAGATCATCCTTATCAATACTTGCCTTTATTTCAGGTAATTTATCTTTCCATTTGTCTTCGTTCTCACGTCCTAACTTAACGATTTCTTCCCAGTTTGGAATACCTTCGATATAGTCGAATGTGTAAACATTTTCAATGTTCTGCGTTTTGTCAGCTGCCAATTTTGCCTTGATATAATATTCTGCTGATGAGACAATTACCAATCGTGCATCAGAATGTTCAAAAATAAATTCATATTCTATCAGACTCATATTCGGGTAAATAGGAATATGAATAACACCTATCTGCCCCATGCCAACATCCACAAAGTTCCACTCTGGGCGATTATTGGATATGGTAATGATTTTATCACCTTTCTTGAAACCCATTTCCAGAAGCCCATAACTAAAATAATTTGCATTTCGGCGGTAATCCTCTGGGCTAAAAGTCTCCCACTTACCTTTTCGTTTGACAGCAAGGGCGACAGGAATTTTATGTTCCTCTACAAGTTGATCAACGAGATCAAAATTTCGTTCAACTTTCATTTGGTTTTTGATTTAAGTTTAGGTTTAAAAGTCCATGTGATATGGAAAACAGATACCACCTGTCCCTGCTCATTAGTGCCTGTAGTCGTAACTGTAACTGTTCGCCCTTGCCCTGTGTCAAGAGATTCTCTGACAGCTTGTTCGATTTCTCTTGCTTCATCACATCTAAAGGCAATTCTCGTCGTTGCTTTTTTTGTAAATTCTGCTTCCATTTTCAAAACCAGCATTGAAACAGGAACAGGTGCCTTGGAAATAACCCTTAGCGCAATGATGGCGGTAGAAAGCTCTGCCGCCATACTTTGCACAGCAAAATACATCGAAGCAAATGGGTTCTTATTCAAGTACTTAAATGGTACACTAACAACCGTTCCCTGGTCGCTCACTTCATCTACGCGAAGTCCTGTAAAAAAGCCCAATGGCAATACCTTGAGAAAGAACAGTTTCAGCCGCCATCTGCTTCTGAGTATTTTATCAAAATTGTGAAATGGATTCATGATTTAGAAGTTGTAATATCCGTCTTCGATGAGCTTGTCAGCTATCCTGCGACGTGCATCTTTGGTATTAGTCGGATCAACCTTTGTAAAGCGCTTCATGCCCATTAACATACCTTGCTGTTCATCTCCCTTGGCAAAGGCATTAACAGTGTCAACGCCAATCTTATACATTCTCCAAGCTGTATCGAAACTGTAAACATCCAGAATGTCCTTGTAAATAGCCAATTTCTGTTCGTCGTACATCTGGCTCAATTTTTCAACACGCAACAGAGTAGATTCTACAGCATAAGTATACATGAGCATGTCGGCAATATTCATAATGACTTCTTCTTCCTCCTGGAATGCCTGTCCAAACTTCTGCAATGCAGCACCAGCAACCATGAGTATAGATTTCTTGAAGTTCTTAACGAGCTTGTGTTTTTTCTCAAAATAACCTTCAGAGCCACTGCCAAAATCAGGAATACCGAGCAATTCTTTGGCAACTTCCTTAGCTGGTGTGAGCAAATCATATTCGCCTTTCATGCCACGCTTGAGAAGCTCACCCACGATGACCAGACGGTTAATTTCGTTCGTTCCTTCAAAAATCCTGTTAATACGTGAGTCGCGGTAAGCACGTTCAACCATCATCTCAGCAGAATAGCCCATACCGCCATGTATCTGTACTGCTTCGTCAACAACATAATCAAGTGCTTCTGAACCAAAGACTTTGGCAATTGAAGCCTCGATAGCATACTGACGGATAGCCTCGATAGAAGCGCGGTCTTTGTCTGTTCCTTCTTCTATCAAAGCTGCTTCTTCGTCCTCGATATTCTGGCTTGCACGATAAGTCAATGATTCATTAACAAATGTACGAATAACCATCTCTGCCAGTTTGTGCTTAATTGCGCCAAAATTAGAGATATATGTACCGAACTGCTTCCTTTGCTTTGCATAGTCAACAGTATAGTTAATGGCAGCCTTTGCAGCACCGACAGTAGCACCAGCAAGCTTAATACGTCCCAGGTTCAGGATATAGAGAGCGATTTTAAAGCCCTTGTTACGTTCGCCCAGTAAGTTTTCTACAGGTATCTTGGCATCTTCGAAGAAGATCTGACGTGTGGAAGAGCCACGAATACCCATTTTTTCTTCTTCTTGACCAATCTTAAATCCAGGTGTGTCGCGTTCTACGATGAAAGCGCTCAAATTCTTGTCGTCTTCTATCTTGGCATAAACGATAAACAAGTCTGCCATACCTGCGTTGGTAATCCACATCTTTGAGCCGTTGAGAATGTAATATTTCCCATCTTCACTCAGCACTGCGCGAGTTTTGCCTGCATTTGCATCCGAACCAGCTTCGGGTTCTGTCAGGGCATAAGCGCCGATGTATTCACCAGTAGCAAGCTTTGGCAAATACTTTTGTTTCTGTTCCTTGTTACCAAAGTAAAGAATAGGCAATGTACCGATACCTGTGTGTGCAGAATAAGCAACTGCAAAACTGAATCCCTTGCCTACTTCTTCGGTGGCACGCATAGTGGTAACGAAATTCTGTCCGAAGCCGTCATATTCTTCTGGCACTGATATACCCAACAGTCCCAGTTCGCCTGCTTCCTTCATCAAAGACTTGAGCAGGTCCAGATTGTGATTGTCTATCTCGTCGATATTTGGCAAAACGCGCTGTTCGACAAAATCTCTACAACTCTGAGCAATCATCTGTTGCTCTTCGTCAAATTCTTCGGGAATAAAAACCTGTGTGTAATCAGCATCTTTGATAAGGAATTCACCGCCTTTTAAAGCTCTTTTTTTATCTGACATAGCTATATGTTTTTTAAGTTTGTTTGTGTTAGACTAAGTTTTATTAAACCTTGCAGGCGTGTGATACCTGCAAGGTTCTTTTTATGATTGATTGTAAAATAATTACAGCATTTCAAAAATACCGGCAGCACCCTGGCCAGTGCCAACGCACATTGTAACCATACCGTATTTTTGATTTCTACGACGCAGCTCGTGCATAATCTGCACTGTCAGTTTAGCGCCTGTACAGCCCAATGGGTGCCCAAGGGCAATAGCACCACCATTAACATTGACCTTCTGTGGATCGAGTCCAAGGTTCTTGATAACAACCAAAGATTGTGTTGCGAAAGCTTCGTTAAGCTCAATCAGATCAATGTCTTCGAGCTTCATACCTGAATGCTTAAGCACTTTTGGGATGGCATAAAGAGGACCGACGCCCATCTTATATGGTTCTACACCAACAACCTGATAATCAATGAGACGGGCAATAGGCTTGAGATTATATTCCTTAAGAGCACGCTCAGAAACTACCAAGACAAATGCAGCGCCATCTGACATCTGCGAAGAATTACCAGCAGTAGAAACACCATTAGGTGCAAAAGCTGGACGCAGTTTTGCCAAAACTTCCAGAGAAGTATCACGGCGTGGACCTTCGTCTGTATCAAAGATTATTTCGCGTGTCTTTTTCTGCCCATCTTCGTAATATACATCCTGAACCTTGATAGGCACAATCTCATCCTTAAAATATCCATTATCAATAGCACGAATGGCGCGCATGTGCGATTCATAACCGAACTGGTCAGCTTCCTCGCGTGTAACGCCATATTCACGGGCAACCATCTCCGATGTCATGCCCATGCTTAGATACCAGTCAGGATGTGTCTTAGTAACTTCTGGGTTTGGCACGAAACGCCATCCGCCCATTGCTATCATAGACATTGTCTCAGCGCCGCCAGCCACAATAACGTCGGCTATGCCTGCACGAATTTTGGACACAGCAACAGCAATAGTTTCCAAGCCCGAAGCACAAAAACGGTTAATAGTAGTGCCTGGCACATCAACGGTTCCCATTGACATAAGGGAGAGCAGACGGCCCATGTTCATGCCACTTTCTGCTTCAGGGAAAGCGTTTCCTACAATTACATCATCAATTCTGTTGCGTTCTATTTGTGGAAAATCTTCCAGCAGACGGTTGATGACAGCAACAGCAATGTCATCGGGACGGGTATTTCTCAAGGTTCCCCTTGGGGCTTTACCAACAGGTGAGCGGTAACCACCAACTATATATGCTTCCATAATTTTTATTTTTTTCAGTTTAAAAAAGTTTTAGTTACGAAGAATTTTACCAGTAGTAATAAGACTCTGCATGCGTTCGAGCGTCTTGCGCTGCATACATAGCTCTACAAATGCCTGGCGTTCGAGGTCAAGCAAATACTGTTCATCAACTTCTGTAAGTGCCTGAGACAGATCGCCACCAGCCAAGACCCAGCCGAGTTTTTCGGCAATAAACTTGTCATGTTCGGACATATAACCAGCCAAAGTATATTCATTAGCTCCAACATGAACGAGACCCAGAGCTTCACGACCCAATACTTTAACATCACGACGTGGTGCTGGCTGTACATAACCTTTCTCTGCCATCATCAAGGCTACTTGCTTGGCATAAGCCAACTGATGTGAACGGCTGACAATAACTTCATCAACTCCTGGACGCAGGTAACCCAAATCAAAAGCTTCGTATGCAGATGTAGAAACCTTTGCCTGACCGATTGTCAAGAATCTATGCTGGAAGCGGTTGACGCGTACATCGCCTTGCTTTAATTCATCACCCAGACGCAGGGCAAACTCTTTTGTACCGCCACCTCCAGGAATAACGCCAACACCCATTTCGACCAAGCCCATGTAGGTCTCGGCATGTGCAATAACCTTATCACTGTGCATACAAATTTCTGTTCCACCGCCAAGTGTCATGCCATGCGGTGCAGCAATCACAGGAATAGACGAATAACGCAAGCGCATAGTCGTACTCTGGAACCATTTGACAGCAGCTGCCAGTTCGTCCCATTCCTGCTCAACTGCCAACATGTATATCATTCCGACATTAGCACCGGCAGAGAAATGGTCGCCCTCATTATAAATAACAACGGCCTTGTATTTCTCTTCTGCCAGATCTATTGCTTTATTGACAGCCGTAAGTACTTCAGAACCAATTGTATTCATCTTAGTATGGAACTCAACACCTATTACACCATCGCCCAGGTCAAAAATTGATGCACCATCATTCTCCCAAATAACATTGGACTGGCGTAGCACGTCGAGAGAAAGTTTATTTTCCTGACCTGGAATCTTCTTGTATGACTTGCTAGGAATATCATAATAATATTTCAGTCCATTTTCTATCTTGTAGAAAGACTTGTGTCCAGCAGCGAGCATATCATAAACCCATTGTGCTGGTTTAAAGCCTTCTTGTTCCATAGCCTTGACAGTCTGTTCCACGCCCAGAGCATCCCATGCTTCAAATGGGCCAAGTTTACGTCCAAAACCTGTGCGCATTGCATCATCAATCTTGTATAACTCGTCTGCTATCTCTGGAATGCGCTTCGAAGAGTATTCAAACAAGCTATAGAAAGTCTGACGGTAGAATGCTCCAGCCTTACCCTCATCTGCCAGAAGGACCGGCAAACGTTTGCGGAGATCGTCAATAGGTTTAGCCTTGTCGAAAACGGAAAATTTTGGCTTTGGGTCTTCTTTGTATTCTAATGTATCAAAATCGATTGACAAAAATTTAGTTTTTCCGTCTTCTTTGACTTTTTTGTAAAAGCCTTGTTTTGCCTTCTGCCCGAGCCACCCATTATCCAGGAGTTTCTGCAAATAATCAGGAATCTGGAAAGAATCATTCTTCTCGTCATTAGTATTTTCGCGTATATAATCAGCCACATGGACCAGTGTATCCAATCCTACGACATCAGCCGTTCTAAAAGTAGCTGACTTGGGATTGCCGACAATAGTTCCAGATAGTTTGTCTATTTCAGTGATAGTAAGTCCAAATTTTTTAACATTATTCATCAGGTCCATAATGGCAAAGGTGCCGATACGGTTGGCGATGAAAGCCGGAGTATCCTTAGCAATAACAGGAGTTTTGCCCAGTATGCGCGAAGCAAAATCTGTGAGAAATTCTATAAGCTGTGGGTCTGTCTTGGACGAAGGAATAATCTCGAGCAAAGGCAGGTAACGTGGGGGATTGAAGAAGTGAGTTCCGCAGAAATTTTTCTGAAAATCTTCGCTTCTTCCCTCTATCATTTTCTCAATAGAAATACCCGAAGTGTTAGTAGTAACCAGTGTGCCTGGAGAGCGGTATTTTTCGACTTGCTCAAATACCTTTTGTTTAATGTCCAATCTCTCGACAACAACTTCAATAACCCAGTCATAATCTTTGATCTTTGGCAGATCGTCATCAAAATTTCCCGTAGTAATACGCTTAGCAAAAGACTGGAGATAGATTGGCGAAGGCTTGGATTTTAAGGTCTTTTTGAGTCCTTCGTTAACTATTCTGTTTCTGACCTGTTTGTCGTCAAGAGTAAGACCTTTTTTCTTCTCAGCATCTGTCAGTTCACGGGGTACAATATCCAAAAGCAAGACCTCCAGGCCTACATTTGCAAAATGACAAGCTATGGCCGAGCCCATAACGCCTGCCCCTAAGACTGCAACTTTTTTAATTCTTCTGATCATGATTTTTTGTTTTTATAATTTTCGCCTCTGTGGCGTTGATTTGATTTCTGATTTTATCGAAAAGCTCGAAAAATGTGTTTTTCTCAGCATCTGTCAATGCAGATAAGACCATATTATTAAAATCTACGACCAATTGTTTTACCAAACGTCGGTACTCTAATCCTTTGTCTGTAAGAAAGATATTAGAGACACGCTTATCATTATGGTCCTGCCGACGAGTTATATACCCATGATGTTCCATCTTCTTTAGCTGACGACTTAGACTTGAGTCTTGCATGCCCATGTATGAAGCAAGCTTTGTAATAGGTGTGCCCTCCTTGCGGACACTCACCAAGATTAATGCTATTGTAGGCGTCAACCCATAATCTCTAAGTATCTCGCTATAGATTCTAGTAAGTGATAGATGCGTTGTCCTTATATAATAATCAATTGTTTCTGAAATGCGCATTTTCATTGTCTTTGTCATTATTATCACTCTTTTCAAGATTAAATTTATAAAAAAAATACCTTGCATGCAAGGTATTTTTTACAAAAATTTTGTAACTTTATCGTAGAAATTACTTAGGGGATATTACTTGTAATATTTTTTTCTTAATTTTCAGCCTGTTATACAGGGAAATATATAAATTAATATAATTTTAAAACATTATTCTAATAAATTCCTAAAAAATACAAAAAAAATGGGACAGATTATTTTCATTCTAACTGTTATCATTGCTTTTGGGTTGCTGGGCTATAGTTTTGCCCGCTATTACAGGGTTATGAAAAAATTCAAGCCTTACAAAGTTGATCGTATCTGGGAACGGACTAAGAGAATGTTCAAAGTGGCTTTTGCACAGACAAGAATCTTGAAAAGACCAATCGGTGTGCTACATGCTATCCTTTTCTGGGGCTTCTTGATCATACTATTTGGTAGTTTTGAAATGTTGCTTGACGGTATTTTGGGGACAGAACGCATTCTTGGACATCTGGGTAAATTTTATGACATAATGATTGCTGGTGGTGATATTTTCGCACCTATAATCGCTGTTTTTGTCATAATCTTTATACTTAGACGAACAATAATTCCTGTCAAGCGCTTCGAAGGTCGGGAGATGAAAACAAGGAATCATCTGGATGCTTTACTTGCTCTTACACTGATACTTATACTGATGATAACTTTAATGGGATACAACACATTTTATTATATATATAAAATTAAATCTGGCGAGGCAATCATTGGTGCTTTCCCATTTTCAAGGCTTTTAGCTGGCCTATTCCCCAATGTTACAGCCGAACACGCACACATCATTTCCAAAACAAACTGGTGGATACATATAGAGACAATTTTCATTTTCGGTAACATACTTCCATATTCCAAGCATTTCCATGTTTACCTGTCCATCCCGAATGTATTTCTCAGTCGTCTCGAGCCTATGGGCAAGATGGACACAATGGAAGAAATTAAGGGAGAAATCAAGGCCATGCTTTATCCTGAACAGGCTACAGAAGAACAGGAAGAGCCAGAGATTGAGCGTTTTGGTGCGCTGGATGTAACAGACTTGACGTGGAAAAACTATCTCGATTCTCTGACCTGTACACAATGTGGACGGTGTACATCTGTCTGTCCAGCTAATATTACAGGTAAGTTACTGTCACCGAGAAAAGTAGAAATGGATTTGCGTGAGCGCACGGCAGAAATCACACCACAGTTGCTTAAAGGTGAAGAGGTCGATCAGAGTAAGACTTATCTTTATGGATATTTGACCGAGGAAGAAATCTGGGCATGTACATCTTGTCATGCATGCGTCAATGAATGCCCTGTCATGAATCATCATACATCAATCATATTTGAGCTGCGCCGCTACCTGGTAATGGAAAAGAGTTCGGCACCAGCTGGACTGATCACAGCCTTCCAGAATATCGAGAACAATGGGGCTCCGTGGCAATTTAGCCAGGAAGATCGCATGCTTTGGGCTGAGAATCTGACTTACAAAGGAGAACCGATCCATGTCCCTACAATGGCCGAAAAAGCTGAAAAGGGTGAAGAGCCAGAATTCCTGTTCTGGGTCGGAAGTGCTGGAGCCTTTGATGAACGCTACCGCAAGGTAGTTCAGAGTTTTGTCAAAATTCTTCACCATCTTGGAGCTAATTATGCAGTACTCGGCACGGAAGAAATGGATACTGGCGACGTTGCGCGCCGTGCTGGTAATGAGATGCTTTACCAAATGCAGACATTTCAAATTATTGAACTATTCAACCAATACAATGTCAAGAAAAT
This sequence comes from Bacteroidales bacterium, assembly GCA_027015275.1. GTDB lineage: Bacteria > Bacteroidota > Bacteroidia > Bacteroidales > S143-33 > S143-33. Next base: position 15,269 of record JALWCU010000277.1, read on the forward strand.
CGTTACTTGCGATCCCCATGATTTCAACACGTTCAAGAATGAATACCCAGACTTTGGTGGCAAATACGAAGTCCTTCATCACACAGAATTTCTCGAGCAAGTCATCAAAGAAGGCAAGCTAAAACTCAACGGCAAAGTGCTCAGTGGCAAACGATTGACTTATCATGATCCTTGCTACTTGGGTAGGATTAATCGGCAGATAGAAGCACCTCGCTTTGTACTGCGGCAACTGAATGTAGATCTAGTAGAAATGCCACGTCATGGTTACAATTCATTTTGCTGTGGCGCTGGTGGCGGTCAGATGTTCAAGGAAGCTGAGCCTGGTGAGAAAGAAATCTTCATAGAAAGAACAGAAGAAGCATTGGGCACAGAAGCAGAGATAGTGGCAACGGCTTGTCCATTCTGCATGACCATGCTTACCGACGGACTAAAATACAAGAACGTTAATGACAAAGTACATGACTATGATATTGCCGAACTCGTGGCAATGGACTTAGAGCTTGTATAAAAAACTGATTGGTAGGTATTTTTTGAATGCTTAGGCTGTTTGACAATACCCCCCACTGGCTGAGCACCAGTGGGGGGTTATTATACTTATTGTACTGTAGGACTACCTATTCCTATATATAGGGAACACCAAACTTTGTTATTGTAACAGAATTTCATACTACTCATCTAAGCAAGAAGATTGTGCCGTAATACTTTTGATCTCTAATAACAGCAATATACCAATACACACCAGAGGCCACTTGTTTACCATGCCGGTCTGTGCCATCCCACGAAAGGCTGGTAGCTCCGTCAAGTGTTTTGATAATCACGCCTTTGTTATTTAGTATGTAAATTTTTACGTCTATGGGGTTAATATCCTTCAGTGATGGGAATTTGTCCACTATTTTTGTGAATATGTTTAAACTATCATTTATTCCATCTCCATTTGGCGAGAAAGTATGTGTTTGATCATCATACAAAATTCTGCCTTTAAGAACGTTGAGGACAAAGAAAGCAGAATCGGTCTGACTACTCTCCATAGATTGAAACCTATAGCCAAGATCAAACATAAAATAAATAGTGTCTTTACCAACGTCAGTAAGTACAATAGCGGTATCGTTAATTTTGTAAAAATTTCCCCATCCATTAAAATACTGAGAGATAACCGTGTCCTGAAATATATCGTGGGGCATATCTTGCTTAGAGAGAATCAAAAATGGTCTTATATTTAGATAATAGCCAGGGCCATTAGGAAAGCTAACTTTGAGAATCCAGCTACCAGCAACGGGTGAACCATAAAACGAGCTAAAGTCTGCCATGATAGTATTTGACTTGTAATCAAAAACATTTAGATCTTCTGGTTCCATAGCACAGTCGCTATAACTACGGGTTGGAAATCTCGTCTTGTCTAATTTCTGACCATTCTCAGAGAAGAGCAAAGGATACATACCCAAATATTCGGGCACTCGATTATACTCATCTGTGGTTTCGGCAGATATATCTGGATTGTACTTGAGGCAAAACGGATTCCCTATAATGTACTGATTGTTATCTGGATTTGCGAAGCCAGAGAAGACTTGTTCTTCTTTGCCATCTGGTGAAACAAGGGCCAACTTTAGTTTATCAGCATGATTTGTTGCTATCATCAGTGCAAGGCGCAACTGGTCTGGATGTATTATGTCCCTGCTTGTAGATTGATCAATAGCAATATCTGCTAGCCATGTAGAATCATTAGTTCTGTGGAATTTGACAAAATTATTATTGGAATAGTGTTTATCGATATACAAATCAGCGTTTTCCGTGTCCTGAGCTATATAAAAGCGTGCAGTGTCTCCGACAACATAATTTCGCTCCTGCATAATCGGTTTTAGCTTGAGGGAGAATATCTCTACTGGATATTGTGAATAAAACATTGGATAATTGCTCTGAGATTGTTTAGGCATAATCCAAAATCCCATTAAATGCTTTCCAGAATTACCTACAGGCGTTATGAATTCCGAGCTATCTGACTTCTGTTTATAATCATAAAGCAGAGTATAATTAATTTTGCTACTTAAATCGTGGTAATAATCCGTTGTAGAATCCAGATAAAATTTTGCTATTAGTGTATCAGCCACAAGACCTTGATTCTCATATATATGATCTTCTTCCAGTTGTACCTTGTCATTTAACTTATAATTATAATTATTAATGTTAGTTAACTCATAAATATCTTTCAGCTGTGCATAGACAACAAAAATCGTATCATAAGTACAGAGATTATTTTTTACACGTAGAGTATAAAATCCTTTTTGATCCACTTGGATAGAGCTTGTTGTGTCCAATAGCTGATTTCCTCTATACCATTCTATATGTTCTGAGGGGTATAATTCAAGATTCCATGACGTCGAATCTGTCTGCTCTATCTGGAGGTCAGTTGGTGGAGTTGTAATAAAAGAGCTAAATAGAATAGCTTTATCAAACTGAGTATGATTGACGAGAACTATTCCTGAAAGTGAATCCTGGTTTGCGCCTCTCAAGAAATTTAGATTAATTGTATCCTGTATTGTTATCTGTGTTCCAGGCTCGGGCAATTCTATTCTTCTAAGGCTAATGGGTATATCTCCGTTAGCTGACCTAAAATTTAGCCTGCAAGTAGCATCTTGGCATCCTGTTAAAGTACTAATTGATGGCAAAAGCACTGGGAAATAACCATTAAGCATATTCATTGGATAAGCGTAAGGCTGCTGAATATAACCCGCCTGATGAATAATGCTATCTGCTGGATAATTAATATAATACATTTGTCCAGAATGCTCTGGGTAAAATAATATTTGACCGTAAGGTGCACTAATAATCTGCTTAACATCAGCTACTTGCAAAGTATCCACATTATTATAATCCCAAATATAATAATCGTAAACATTTGACAATGTTGATACAAATAAATGATCCTTGATAAATTCAACATCTGTAGGACTAACAGACAGGTTAACAGCATCGTCTGGCATTCCTGGATAACAGACTTTTAATGATTTCTGGTCTAATATAGCAATTTGGATGTCTCCATAACCCAGATATGCCACTGACCAGTTAAGTAATTTGAGTAACTTCACTGGCGAGCTATAGTTTACAATATCATAGCTCCTTATAGTAGCTGACGAATCAAGATCCACTTTCTGGTAAAGGTAAAATTTATGATTTTTCAAGTAGCCAATTCTCATGTCATTATACAAAAAATCACCAATTTGGTCATAACCAGAGCTAAGCCTCGATATAACATCTATCACTGGCTCTATTCCTGTATCTACTATCTTCGGGTGTGTTATGTCTGGCCAAGTAAAGACTTTTAATGTATCGTCAACACTGGTAATAATCTTTGTCTGCTCTTGCTCTTTATAAAAAATCGTCATGATATAAGCTTGTTCCTGACCTGCCTTGTGCTGATTTAGATGATATTGCCCCACAAGAGAATTATTATAAATCACATACAGAGTCTGTCCGTCTGTTGCAAAAAGTGTATCACCTCTGTAAGACGTTGCTACAATGCCATTTAATGACTCCAATGCTTGGTTGTGGACAGTTCTATACAGACTGTCTGATGTTGATGCTGCCAGCTCCATGCCATTGGGCAAAAATGAATTCCAGAAAAGGTCTGCCTGATGGTGAAAAGTAAAGTTTATTTGCGTCAGGTATGTACACTTACTGTCTTCAACTTGTAGTTTATATAGACCTCCCTGCTTGGGTATTATTGATGGTTGGGTACTGAGAATGTCAGGTTGACCATCGAAAAACCACTTTACCGAGTCCTGAAGTAACATAGCATCAGCCTTTGCCTGTAGATACATGCCGTCAATAGAAATATAAGCTTTAGCTCCTTTGTAATAAGTAGAGATAATAGCTGATGTGTCTTGTAGGTGGCTATTAACCCTTATAGAAGAAAACTTCATCAAACTAATAGTATCTATAATTTGCTGTTCTACACCTGGTTCTGGCATATCAACATTTTTCCAACTTATTTCATTATTAAGCGGTAACATTTTAGTATAAATAGTTGTCCTAAAGCATCCTACCATAGGTCTATCCTCGTTTGTTAATTCTATGAACGGATTATAGCCCTGAACAATATTTATTGGATAGTCATAAACCTGACTAATATTCCCAGCCCTTTGTATAGTAAAATACGTCGGTTGTTCTTCATTTATATTATAAACAGCATAAATATCTTTACCCTCCTGGGGATAAAGTAATAACTGACCATAAGGCGTGACTATAAATTGCTTGACCTTGTATGATGGTGGCAAATCGATTGTATATCCATTGCTGTCCTGGTTCATAAAAATAATAGTAGAATCAGTATTCAGTACAAAATAATTATGGTTTACATATATATCGCTGGGTTCAAGGCTAATGCTAAAGTGATTTTCCCCATAGTTTTCAAAGTAATCAAAAAACTTCGTGTTCACTTTGTCTGTGAGAGCCAGCTTATTATCATTATATCTTATCAATGAAACTGGGGATACATAATTAAGTCCATTATAGACAACTACAGAATCGCAAGAGAGTAAATCCTCTATCCGATATACGTAAGCGTTATTATTTTTTAGATATGTAATAATCATGTTATTATAAAGAAAATCGCCCATATCGCCTGTGCCAGAAGTCAAATGTGAGCTAACGTCCACCACTGGCTCTATACCAGTAGCAACCAGCTGGGGATGTGCAATATCGGGCCATGTAAAAATCTTTAGCGAGTCATCAATATCGGTAATGATTTTTGTTTGCTTTTGCGCTTTATAGAAGAGTGTTACGATATAGGCCTGCTCAAATCCCGCTGTGTGCTGGTTTAAATAGTATTGACCGATAAGTGAATTATTATAAATCACATAAAGAGTCTGTCCGTCTGTTGCAAAAAGCGTATCTCCTTTATAAGCCGTAGCCACAATGCCGCTCAAAGCATCCAAAGTAGCATTATCAACTTGCTTGTATAAACTCTGAGAGCTTGGTACTGCCAGCTCCATGCCATTAGGCAAAAATGAATTCCAAAAAAGGTCAGCCTTGTATCCAAAAAGAATGTAAGTACTTGTATCAAAAGTACATTTACTATCTTGTACACGTAATGTGTATGTGCCTTCCTGACTAACCATAATATCATTACTCTGGCCAATCACAGAATCATTATACACCCACTCGAGATTTCCATAATAACTATCGCCATTCAACCACGCTTCTAAACTATAAATATCATAATCTTCGCGCCAAGATTTGATATAAGGTTTCTCTCCCCACAGATAAGTAGAAACAATGCCCATAGCATCCTGGATATGGTCTACGACTCTGACCGAATTAACATCATTAAAACCTATAGTGGCTTGAACCTTGACAACACTGTCAGCTTCGGGAAAATCATAATTAAAAGTTTTAATAGTGGTATAAGGATTTAATTGTACAACAATGTTAGCTCTTTGACAAGCAGATACCCGGTCATTCTCAGGCTTGATATAGAAAAGTTGGTAATTAACCTGATTGATATAGGGTTCATAAACTTCAGAGACAGAGCCTATTTTTCTCAAATAAGCATAGTCCATGTAATATAAATTACTATTAAACAGAGCATACAAATCGCCCGAAGACTGAGGATAAGCAATAAGCTGTCCATAATCAGTGAACAGAAGCTGCTTTACCTTATAAGATGAAGGTAAGTCTATAAATCTCTTATATCTGATGTTTGTAGTAATTATCGATGTATCAGTACTAATAATGAATAAATTCTTTGCAATCGCTATATCTGTTGCTGGCCAATCATTACTCTGTTCATATTCTATGGTTTGCAGATCTCCCTGAAATCTAATAAGTCTGACAGAGGTATCATCCTTTATAGCAAGTTGATAATTTCTATACTTTATAATCTGTACAGATGAATCATAAGCTAAATTGTTATGGACCTGTGTAGTACAGCCTTCTATGAGGTCAGGTTGACTGTAAAGGTAAAAATTTCCATCCTTTAGATATGCCACATTCATATCATTGTACATAAAACTACCGAGCTCATCAGCGTCTGAATGTACCTGTGAGCCCACATCCATCACCGATTCTATTCCTGTGGCCAGTATATGTGGATGTGATATATCTGGCCAAGTAAAAATCTTTAGTGTATCGTCAATATCTGTAATAATCTTAGTCTGTTCCTGCTCTTTGTAAAACATGGTAAGAATATAAGCCTGCTCACGCCCAGCCGGATGCTGGTTTAAGCGGTATTCACTTATGAGGGAATTATTATAAATCACATACAGAGTCTGTCCGTCAGTTGCAAAAAGCGTATCTCCCTTGTAAGCCGTGGCAACAATGCCTGACAAAGCATCCAAGGCTGAATTAGGCAAGAGGCGGTAAATACTATCAGCAGTCGGCGCAGACAGCTCCATTTGATTTGGTAGATATGAATTCCAGAAAAGATCAGCCCTGTGTTTGAAAAAAATATCTACGCTCGTGTCTTTTGTGCACTTGCTATCAGAAATCCGCAGAGTATATGTACCTTCCTGATTTACTGTAATAACAATATCTGTACTTACTAGAGAATCATTATAATACCACTGCACAGGTCCTGATATATCATTACCTTGCCCCTCGGCTCTAAGCTGATAGGTAGTATCATCAACACGCAAAAAGTCTATATGGGCATCCGAAGCTGATATATATGTGGTTATTACTGGCATGGTGTCTTGTAGCCTCTTTTTTATGTCTCTGCCATAGGCTTGATAAAGCCCAATTGTGTCCTGGACCTTAACCATAACATTTGCTCGTGGCAAGTCAATAGTATCACTCTTAAGTAATGGTTCATAATCCGTATTCATCTTCAGATCCAGTGTGCTTCTCATGCAGCTTACTATTGATTGTGGAAGCTCATAATAAAAGAACGTATTGTAACCTGTAACAGAATTTATCGGATATGAATAAATCTGGTTCAATGTATCTATTACTACTAATTCAGGATTATATACTGAAAGCATATTGTAAAGAGCATAAATCTGCCCTGGCTGCTCTGGCATGATAAGCAATTGCCCATACGGAGTAGGAATTAACTGCTTAACTTGAAATGATGACGGCAATTTAATCCAGTTTTCTACACTGCAGCCATTATCTGTGAAATAAATATTTGTGTCAGCACTGACTATAAACGACTGATTATCAATCACTACATCACTTACATTCCATTTATAACTTCCCTGATCATAGATAGAAGCCTGATCATTGAAGATATATAAGTTAATAGAATCACCATAAACTATCGCTACCGACCTATTCAAATATCTCAGTAGCCTAACTGGCGAAGTATAACTAATGCCCATAAATTTGTATGTTGTATCATGCCCATAAAAATCTCTATAATAAACATAAAGCTGCTGTCCCTTTAAGTATGCTATGTCCATTTCGTTGTAAACACTGTCATCCCAACGGTTATAATGCAACCGTGCCCCCACGTCTATTACTGGCTCTATTCCTGTAGCAAATATCTGCGGATGCGCAATATCCGGCCAAGTAAAGACTTTCAGGGTATCATCCACACTTGTAATTATTTTAGTCTGCCTATGCTGATTGACAAAAAGCGTAACAATATATGCTTGGCTTTGTCCGGCCGTGTGCTGATTCAGATGATATTGTCCAAGGAGAGAATTGTTGTAAATAACATACAAGGTCTGACCGTCTGTAGCAAAGAGTGTGTCTCCCTGGTAAGCTGTGGCTACAATGCCCGAAAGGTTCTCTAAAGCGGAATTATGGACTATTCTATACAAACTATCCGCTGTTGGCATAGATAGCTCCATGCCATTGGGCAACAGTGAATTCCAGAAAATGTCGGTTTGCCCCCATGCCGCGATGCTAATGATTGCAAATAAGATATTGATGAGCTTCTTCATGACTTGTGATTTAAAAATATCGTGGAACAATCTCTGACTTGTGGTAAATGTTAAATGTTATAGACAGACCGTTATCCATACGCGTGTAAGCTGTCGAACGCCCAATGAGTATGTATCTGAGGACATAATTGACCACTACCCTATCCTTGAGACGCAATCCCAGGATCAGTCCTGTCCCGACAGTATGTGTATTTGACTGCATGTAATAGTTTATCAAGCCACCTGCTTTGATGAAGTTCTTTATAACAAAAATAGCTGACGGCTCTATTAATAATTTTTTATCCAAAGAATAAAAAGAATACAACTGTGCCTTTAGCAAATAATAATTCAAAGGATGCTTGTAAAATATTGAACCATAAACGTTAAAACTTAGCGGATAAACAGTATTTAGATTGCCATAATTATACCCGCGTGCCTTGAGAATGTTTGCTACGGAAAAACCAAATTCAAATTTATCTGTAAAGACAAAACTACTTAGTCCAATCTGCGGATAATTAGCCACCTGAGGTAACTGCTCAAACGCCGGATCTGACTGATAACTATCATCCAATTTATTAACATCCAGTCTGTCTTGAAAGTACAGACCACTGATACCAAAGTTGACATGAAAATTTTTTATCATCATTTTGTAATAATATCCTAACTGGACAGCAGAACTGTAAAAAATTACTTGCTCAGTGCGCATAAAGCTGAGATTAAACCCATGCTTCCGAAAATTCAGATTAGCATAAATATTTGCCCTGTTTGGTGAAGCAGGTAAGACCCATTTCTTGTCATAACTAACAACAATACTCAAAAAATTATCTTCAGAACCTGCCGCTGGAATCAAAGATTTGATACTGAGCAAATAGTCTGAAGTAAAAGGATATACCTGAGATTGCAATACCCATGTAAATATCATTAATGCCAGAAGAATAAAAACTTTCTTCATTACACTTACCTTTAGATTTAAACTGGAATTTACTAAAAAATTTTTTATTATCACCAAGTTTTTGACAATCTCTTTTTTCAGCTTTAACTTCCCCAAACCCAAAGGAAATACCAATAGTAAAATTTCATACGAGGGCACAAAAAAAGGGGGGCTAACACACCGATAGCCCCCTGCCAACAGTACCAGATGTTAAATAAGCCTCTATATCAGAGAGCAGACAAAAATTTCTCTATCCGTCGTAGCTTAAACGACAAAAACACACCGAATAGGCCTGCAATCATCAAGGATATACCGGTAAGATAAGTTACTGTCAGAGCGCCAAAAACTGGATTAATTATCATCAGAAAAGCAAAGATAAGTGTCAGTATCCCCCCCAGAAGTATTATCCACCAGTCACGGAATCCTATATTCTTAATCTCAATCGAGTATGTAATGCTCATTATAGCCTTGAAAGTAATCCAAAAACCAACATACAGAATCAGAGCCAATGCTGAGATATGTGGCTGAAGGAATAGGCCTACACTCAAGACTATTTCCACGATTCCCAGAAACAGAAACCATAGCCAGCTATCCAGATACTTGGTATTCTGCAAAGCAAAAATCACATTCAGTAAGCCAGAAAGCATTATAAACCAAGCAAAAACCAATGCCAATCCAGCAAATGCCTGTACAGGTTCTACCATTACCCAAACAGACAGAACTAAAATGATCAGTGAAATCAGCAGTATAAGCCACCACTGATGTGCTTTAGTCGTAGTCATAGCGCTTTATTTTAGGTTTAATTTTCAATCTCACTAAGTTCTTAACAAGTCTCTTGCCATGTAGCAGTAACTGCAATTTTGTCAGTAAACAAAAAAGGCTGGGACAAGAACTTGCCCCAGCCAGGACCAAAAGTCTGACCTATAGCGGCCTACTTGATGACATTAAATTCTTTTCCAACCTTGATAAATGCCTCAAGAGCACGGTCGATCTGCTCCCTTGTATGAGCAGCCGAAAGCTGAACACGAATACGAGCTTCACCCTTAGGTACTACTGGATAGAAGAAACCTATCACATAAATACCATAATCAAGCAGACGTGCTGCAAAATCTTGCGAAAGCTTAGCATCATAGAGCATAATAGCAATAATAGCCGACTCAGTAGGTTTTATGTCAAACCCAGCTTCTACAATCTTATCCTTAAAGTATTTAGCATTCGACATTACCTTGTCCCTGAGTTCATTGTTGTGCATAAGCATATTAAATACTTCCAATGCACCACCAACTATCATCGGCGCCAGTGAATTGGAGAACAAATAAGGACGTGAACGCTGGCGCAGCATCTCTATAATCTCCTTGCGCCCAGTCGTATAACCACCCATAGCACCACCAAAGGCCTTACCCAGCGTACCACTGAGAATGTCCACCTTGTCCTGTACACCCCAGTATTCTGGAGTACCACGACCATTATCACCGATAAAACCAGCAGCATGGCTATCATCAACCATTACCAAAGCATCATATTTCTCTGCAAGCTCCACGATTTCAGGCAGCTTTGCCATATCACCGTCCATTGAGAAAACGCCATCTGTAGAAATAATCCTGAAACGTGCATTACGTGCTTCCTTAAGCTTTTCTTCCAGATCTTTCATGTCTGAATGCTTGTAACGCAGACGCTGAGCCTTTGTCAAACGCACCCCGTCAATGATTGAAGCATGATTCAGCTGGTCTGAAATAATGGCATCATCAGGCCCGAAAAACGGCTCAAACAAACCACCATTAGCATCAAAGGCTGCTGCATAAAGAATCGTGTCATCAGTTCCAAAGAACTCTGCTATCTTCTTCTCCAGCTCACGATGTATGTCCTGTGTGCCGCAAATAAAACGCACCGAAGACATGCCATAACCATGAGTATCCAAAGCCTTCTTGGCTGCCTCTATGACACGCGGATGCGATGAAAGACCTAAATAGTTATTCGCACAAAAATTCAAAACCTTACTGCCATCTGCCAGGGTTATCTCAGCCCCCTGTGGCGATGTGATTATACGCTCTTCTTTGTAAAGGCCAGACTGTTTGATTGATTCAATCTCTTGAACCAAAAACTGTTTAAAATCTTTGCTATACATGATATTAGTTTTTTAATTTATTGTTTTGTTGGGATAGGAAACAAACTCAAAATCAAACGAAAACAAATCTTTAAAATCTTCGCCTTGCTCTCGGATAATCTCATCATCCTCGTGGTAAAGCCAGCGCACAGTAACCTTCTTGCCACTATCATGTATTTGCTGCAAAATATTGAATATCTCTAACAATATCTTGGCTGTGGCAGAATTGAAATAATATAACATTATACTAAAAACTGTCCCATCATTCGGATTCTTTGCATATTCTTCCAACCACTGTAATGCTGGTTCATAAAAAGTATGTGCATCGTCCGGGAAGGATCGCCCACGTAGGATAAACAAGTTTTTCCCAGGATCAAAAATTATCGTAGGAGTTATGTGATCACCGACGTAATTAAAGGCTTCCACATTATAGTTTTTTTACTTTTCTCAAATATAGCTTTTTTTTACCTTTATCGAAAATTTTTAAAATACTAAAAAACAAACAAAAATGGGAGTCAATTTACTAAACGATATTCGCCAAAGAGCAAAGGAACTGGCAAAAACAATCGCTCTACCAGAAGGCGACGAAGAGCGCACTATTCAAGCTGCTGATATTATTCTACGTGAAGGCATTGCCAATATCATACTTCTGGGCAATCCTGATAGCATCAAAGAGCTGGCTAAAAAGTATAACTTAGAGCATATCGACAAAGCTCAGATCATTGATCCACTCAACTATGACAAGAAAGACGAACTGGCCGATATTATGGTCGAGCTGCGTAAGCACAAAGGCATGACAAAAGAGAAAGCGCTCGAGCAGCTGAAAGATTCTTATTATTTAGCCACATTACTAATCAAGGCAGGTATGGCTGACGGTATGGTAGCAGGCGCCAATGCCCCAACAGCCGACACAATACGCCCGGCTCTGCAATACATTAAAACACAGCCTGGTATAAACATTGTCTCTGGTGCATTTGTAATGGTCTTGCCCGACGAACAGTTCGGCGACAACGGCGTAATGGTATTTGCTGATTGCGCTGTTACTCCTGATCCCAATGCTCAGCAGCTCGCAGAAATCGCTATCGTTACGGCACAGACAGCCCGTGTAATTGCCGGTCTCGAGCCACGCGTTGCCATGCTGAGCTTTTCTACTAAGGGAAGTGCAGACCACCCAATGGTGGATAAAGTGGTAGAAGCCACAAAAATAGCACAGCAGATGGCTCCAGATCTAATGATTGACGGCGAATTGCAAGCAGATGCTGCTATTATCCCCAAAGTTGGTGCAAAGAAAGCACCCAATAGCCCTGTGGCAGGGAAAGCTAATGTCCTGGTATTCCCAGATTTACAGTCTGGTAACATTGCTTATAAGCTTGTCCAGCGCATGGCCAAAGCCGAAGCAATTGGTCCTATCCTGCAAGGTCTTGCAGCTCCGATTAATGACCTTTCGCGTGGCTGCTCTGTCGAAGATATTGTAAACCTGGTAGCCATTACAGCTAATCAGGCTGGCATCAAATAATAATGCCTAGCGGCGCCGACTTGATTACAGTAATTCAATTTGCGCCGACTGATAGAAAATTCGGGTAATATGCCCAGGGCAGTAAATAGACAAGCAACCGCTGACCATTCAAGGTCAGCGGTTGCTTTGTAGGTATTAGATTCATTTCCAAATTGTTATTTAACTGTGTTTTCGAAAGCTCGAAGTAATATCGCCGTACCATTGGAATTTTTTGTGTGTCATATAAAGCCAAAATCGAGTATTTTGCTTAATTATTTACAATATTGAATATCAAATCAGTATAGTCATCACTCTTGTTTTGGTTTCAGCTCCCTGGGTTTGCCTCCCTTGCGCCAGTGCTCCTCTATTTCTTCGAGACTAACGCCCTTGGTCTCTGGTAGATAGAAGTATCCCCAGATTATTCCAATGATTCCAATAAATGCGTAAAGCCAAAAAGCACCTGCTGGATTTCCATTGTTTATTGTTTGCATGACAAAATTATGTGCAGCCGGGTCATAAACCTTTTCCTGCGTAATGATCTCTGTTCCAGGTATTGTGAGTAATTTTACGATTTTGAAAAATGTAAATGCCACCAGTCCATTAAATAGCCAATTACTCAGAGAGCCAATAGACGTGCCTACACCTCTGACACGCAAAGGAAATACCTCGGAAATTATTAACCAGCCCAATGGACCTATGCTTATGGCAAAAAATGCAATATAAATCCAAGTAAAAACTATTGTGAGCCATTTTCCGCTCTGCCCCAAAGAGCTATTGAATGCAAAGGATAGACCAAGAGCGATTAAGGCTATTACAATACCCGTTAGCCCCACGAAATATAATTTTCTCCTGCCCCAGCGGTCAACAAGATATATTGCCAAGATAGTAAACAAAACATTAACCAATCCAACGCTCACAGAGCCCCAGATAGCTGCACGAGCTCCGTCAAACCCTGCAATCATAAAAATCTTTGGGCTATAGTAAATTACTGTGTTTATACCCACAAACTGCTGAAAAAACATTATTACAATTGCAATCATCAATGGAATTCTGAGCCAAGGTCTAAATATCTCGCTAAACTTGACTTTCTGCTTGTCTTTCTCCAGCTCGTTTTGTATTTCATTAAGAGCAATTTCTACTTTTTCGGGCTTCTCGACACGCCTGAGTATTTTTTCTGCCTCTTGCCTGCGTCCTTTGCTCATTAGCCAGCGTGGTGTCTCTGGCAAAAATATCATACCTACAAACAAAAGCAAGCCAGGGATTACGCCAGAGTAAAGCATAGGTCTCCACGATGTAACAACATCATTTTTGGCAAATGCCAGGTCTGTCAGATATGATGCTAAAATGCCAATAGTAATCAACAACTGAAAAAGCGATACAAGCTGACCGCGTTTGTCAGCTGGGGAAATCTCTGATATGTACAACGGTACAGAAAAAGAAGATATGCCAATTGCCAGACCCACGATAAAACGTGCAGCCATAAGCTCTGTTGGACTGGTAACAGCGCCAGACCAGAGAGCACCAATAGTGAAAATAATAGCTGTAAAAAGTATGATTCTCTTGCGTCCCAGAATATCTGTCAACCGTCCTGTGAACATTGCCCCAATCACAGCTCCCAGCAATGCGGATGTCGTTATATTCTCCAACATGCTGTTACTAAGGTCAAAATTCTGCTGCAAAAATGGAATGGCACCAGAGATGATACCTGTGTCAAAACCAAATAAAAGTCCGCCCACAGCAGCTACTGCTGCTATGATAACGACCATGTCCTTGTTATAATCTTTGTTATGCGCCATAGAACTAATTTTTTGTAAAGAGGCTGCCTTGCTCTTTAGATTACGGCAAAGTATCAATTTTTATTCTGTCTTAAAACAGGCTGGCTGCATAGCGAGCCAGCCTGGTAGTTTTTTGAGCTACGTGATTATATAGTGCTCTGTAAGACAGCCTCCCAAGGATTTATGAGAATTTTAATATCCAGGATTCTGATCCGACTGTGAAATTGCAGTATTTGCAATAATCTCGTCCTGAGGTATTGGGAACACTTCATTTTTACCTGCTACGAATCCCAGATCACTAAGCTCTTGCTCTGCCAATCCCCAGCGTACTAGATCCCAGAAACGGGAAGCTTCGAATGCCAATTCAAGTTCTCTCTCTGTAACAATGTACTGGAAGACAGAATCAGGATTTGTATTTGTGCGATCAGGCAAACCTGCCCTTTGTCTAACCTCATTGATATACTTC
>JALWCU010000278.1 GCA_027015275.1 Bacteroidales bacterium
TCTTTATCCCCCTCATCAATATCCCACATGTCCTTTTCTGGGTAGTTCGAGAACTTCCAGGTCGCGCAGGTCTTTGCCGTCAATAACGAATCGCACGGCTGTTTTGACCTTGTGAAAACCGCTATTGCCAGCCGCACCTGGGTTGATAAAAAGTAAGTTGTGCTTGTTGTCATATTCTACGCGTAAGATGTGGGAATGTCCGCAGACGAGAATGTCTGGCTTGTATTCTTCGATTAATTTCCTGGCTGAGCTATCATAACGCCGTGGATTGCCGCAGATGTGCTTTATTGCTATGCGCCTTCCTTCAGCCTCGAACATGTCTATTTCTGGTACTTCTGAGCGCAGGTCCCATCCGTCAACATTGCCATAAACCGCATGAACCACGGGGAAAAGGCTTTTCATGTCTGTCAATACGTCTATATTTCCGATGTCTCCTGCGTGCCACACCTGGTCGCATTCTGCCAGGAACTTTATGACCTTTTCGTCAAGTGTGCCGTGTGTGTCTGACAATACACCTATTTTTTTCATAGCCTAAGCTGCTTTTTTGTCTTGTGATATTTGTTGTTAGATTATGATTCTTGGCTGTCATTTTCTTTCGCTATTATTTGCGATTTTATACGTCCATGGTAGAGAATGGTCTCTAATGTATCGCCTTCGCTAATACTGTCCGTGTTTTTCAATGCCTTGCCATTGTGTAATGTAATGGAATAGCCACGACTAAGCACTTTCTTCGGGTCATTGTTCTCTATCTTTAGGTTGAGTTTCTCCAGATTGTTTTTCTCTCTACTTATCAGGTTATTTAGCTCTAGCAATAATCTCTTTTTCTCTTCGCTGAGTGTGCGCTTCTCTGCGTCAAACAAAAGGCTCTGTGCGTACATCAACCTTTGCCAGATTAATAATAAATTTTGACGCTCTCTACTGGGTAATTTAATAACTTTATTCAGATGTGAATTAATCTGTTCCAGTCCATAACGCCGCTTCCATAGATACGTCTTGACCTGCTCACGCAACGAAACTTCAAGGCTCATTACCAACATTCTTTGAGCCGAGATAAAAAGCTGTGAACTATTCAAAAGGCGCTCGTGCAATTCTACCAGATTGCCCAGAAATTCGGCTGCATGCTCAACGATAAAATCAGCCACTGCTGTAGGTGTCTTGAGACTGAGATTAGCAACCATATCCACCACTGACTCGTCTCTGGTGTGCCCAATGCCTGTGATGACAGGCAGGGGAAATTGCGCTACATTGGCTGCCACCTGATACGAGTCAAACACTCCCAGGTCTGTTTTGCTTCCGCCACCACGTATTATGACTACCACATCAAAATCTTCATGAACTTTATAGATCCTATCCAAGGCATCAATTATTGACTGCTCTGCTTGCGCTCCCTGCACATAAGCTTTAAACAACTTGTGATAAAAGACAAAACCATAAACATTGTTTTTCAGATGATTAACAAAATCTTCGTAACCAGCAGCCGTCTCAGACGAAATTACTGCTATTCTCTGTATTACCAGAGGCAATGGCAGATTTCTGTTCATGTCAAAAACGCCTTCTTCCTTGAGCTGACGAATAACTTCCTGCTTACGACGGTACAAATCGCCCAGAGTATAATAAGGGTCAATGTCTCTTATGTCAAATCCCAAGCCATAACGCGGATGATATGTCACATAACCTTTTACCAGAATTTTTAGCCCTGCCATAAAGGATTTTCCTGTCATAAGCTCGAATTTGTCCACAACGCTGTGCACATAGCTACGCCATATCATTGCTCGCATCTGCGCTACTGGTTCATCGCTGTTTTCTGCTTTTTCCACCAAATCCAGATACACATGATTACGGAAAGTTGCTCTGTTAACTTCGGCTATCACCCACAGCGGCCCGTCAAATGCTGTTTCTAATGTATCTTTGATCTGTGCAGCAAGCTGCGATAATGTGAGTTCCTCTCTGTCTGCCATAGCTAATATTTTGAACAAATTTACTCGTTTTCGACCGTGAAAACGAATTGTTTTTTATGTTTTTTCTTTCTAAAGTTTTTCAATTATTTTGTCTGTTGTTAAAAAATTACTTTATCATGCAACACATCAATAATCAAGACCTTACCCATCTCAACACTTTTCACATAGAAGTCAAGGCAAAGGACTTTTACATAGTAGAAAACGAATCAGAGCTGCCAAGGCTTTTCCATGAGCTAAAAAAGCACAATGCTAAACCTCTCATTCTCGGCGGTGGCAGTAATATTCTATTCACCGACAATCCACAAATACCTATAATACAATTTATTACAAAACGAATAAAAATTCTCGAAAAATATCCCGACTATGACCTTGTCCAGGCTGAGGCTGGCATAAAATGGGACGACCTGGTGCGCTGGTCTGTGGAAAATAATTATTATGGACTGGTGAACCTTTCATACATACCTGGCACTGTGGGAGCTGCACCTGTCCAGAACATCGGAGCTTACGGGCAAGAAGCAGGGAATTTTATCCATAGCGTAAAAATTTATAACATAGAACAACAGCGCTTTCAGACTCTGTCACAGGAACAATGCAGTTTTGGTTATCGCAGTAGCATCTTCAAGACTTCATTAAAAGGAAAAGCTATTATTACAAGTGTTATTTTCCGTCTGCCAAAGCAGAAGCATTTTGACCTATCCTACAAGGACTTACGAATTTTGCAAGATAGTCCATTACTGAGCCTTTGGCTATTGAGGCTGACTATCGGAAAAATCAGAATGTCAAAGTTACCAGATCCTTCTATTATTGGAAATGCCGGCAGTTTCTTCAAAAATCCGATTATTCCAACAGATCAGCTCTCTGCGCTTCAGCAACGATTCCCCCAAATACCGCATTATCAAATGCCCAGACAAAAAGTCAAAATCCCAGCCGGTTGGCTCATAGACCAGCTCGGACTAAAAGGTTACAGACATGGTAATGCTGGCGTCTATGAAAATAATGCTCTCGTTCTGGTAAACCATGGCAATGCTACGGGCGAAGAAATTCTGGAACTGGCAAAAATCATTCAAGACAAAGTCAAAGAAAAATTTGATATTCTGCTCGAACCAGAGGTAAACATCATCTGAGCCAGAGAGAGTAATCATCAAATTTTTGCACAAATAATTCGTTCAAAAGCAAAACTTTATTTTATCTTAGTAGCACAAAAACCAACCAGCAAACAATGGAACGAGTAGCAATAGGCATTGACATTGGCGGCACAAACATCGAAATAGGCATTGTCAATAAACAAGGAACTATCCTCTTGTCTTTTCGCTGGAAAACATCAGATTTTCTGCAAGCTGAGGAATTTGTGGCTCGCCTTGCACAGACCACAGAAAATTTATTATCCAATAACGACTGGCGCATTATAGGCATTGGCATCGGCGCACCTACAGCAAACTATTATACTGGCGCCATCGAATATGCACCCAATATGCCATGGAAAGGCATCATACCCTTACAGCGCATGACTTACCAGGCCACAGGAATACCAACTAAGCTCACCAATGACGCCAATGCTGTAGCACACGGCGAACTGGTGTTTGGTGCAGGCAGGGAAATGAAACATTTTTCTGTTATCACGCTTGGCACAGGCCTGGGCAGCGGTATTGTCGTGGATGGACATGTACTATACGGACAGCACGGTCTGGCAGGAGAATTCGGACACACACAAGTCGATCCCAATGGCCGTCAGTGTAGCTGCGGCAGGCTGGGTTGTCTCGAGACTTATGTTTCTATACGTGGCATAGAGCTGACCTATCAGAAACTTGGTGGCAAAGAAAATCTCAATCCACGAGACATTTACCTACGTGCACAGCAGGGAGATGAATTGTCCATTGAGACATACAAAAAAACTGCACAAATACTTGGCAATAAGCTTGCCGATTTGGTACACCTGTTTGACCCTGAAGCTATTTTTCTTTACGGCGGTGTGGCAAACGCTCATCCTCTGATTATTCCCGTGGCTCAAGCAGAGATGGATAGGCAATTGCTCAAGGCTTTCCGTGGAAAGGTACAAATCAGACCTTCTGACTTGCTGGACAAAAAAGGTGCTGTCCTTGGCGCTGCTGCTCTTATTTGGCAGGACGAGAAATAATCACAGAAAAGCAAAGCAGGACCGCTGGGTCCTGCTTTGCTTAATTCACATAACAAAATCTATCTTCTGCTGTCTTTATTGCTCTTGAGTAAAATCGCCGAAAGAAATCTTCATCTGCGCAATATCATACGGATTGTATGGACATAGATTTTTTATAAAATCTTCTAAGTCCTTGAACATGGGGTTCACAGCCAGCTGCGACGGTACAAAGCCCCTGCTTGTGAAATGTGCCGGTGCCTTGGCATTTACCAGATAATTCGCAAGTGTTGCAGAATCAGGATAAAATCCATACTGCTGGAAAAACCAACCTTTTATCTCTTGCTTTAGCACATTATAAAGGGAGTAATCTTCTAAGAGCACATTACGCTGCGTCTCGTCTAATGTATCAGGTGGCAATCCGACCTGGGCAACAGCTATTTCCTCTGATGGAAAAGCCGAAGCTACAAAAGCCCAATCATATCCCTTGTGATCTGGCAGAAGTATCCAGGCATTTGGATGTTCAGTGTTTCCATAAACATCTGTACGCGTTGATTTCTTGCCTACAAACATTTTCAGGTTCTTTACAGCATATTTGTCGCTACTGCTCATAGGAAGATTTATTGCACTGACTATCATATATTTATCATAAAGATTGGGCTCTGCTTCACTATAATAAACCTTTATCATGGCATCACCCCAGTTCTTGTATGTAACCTTGTCCATGTAAGAAGGCTTGATAACAGCCACACCAGCTACTGGATTAAGATTCCAGAAAACTTGCATTGCTATACCATGATCATCACCTGATTCCATATCTGCATCAGTTATCTGCATACCATATTGCCATTTCTGTCCATCATAACCCATGTTACTTTTGACAACAACATTCTTGACACTACCGTCATTACCTGTATATGAAAAACTTACATTCTGGCTCAGATTGTATTTGTGAATCGCATCAATAATTTGCTGGACAATATCCGAAGCATTCTTACCAACATGTATAAAATATCGTAAATATTCATACAATTGCGAGCCGTCCAATGTGTCAGTAGTTACCTTGCTCTGTGGCGCTTTGTCTGACTCGAGAGTAGAAGGCACCTCAACTGTAAAAGATGAAGGTAATATACTTTCCTGTTGCTCTGGCTGCTTGGGCTGGCATCCTACAAATACCAAGAAGACTACAGCCAAAATATAAATCACTCGTTTCATCACATTTGTTTTTTTGTTTACTGTGTAAAATTACACGATTTTCGGCACAAACTAAACTCTAATACTAATTATTTGAAAACAGCAAAATTTGAACGATTGAGCAAAATGTAATATTTTTACTTATCAATAAAATCTTTAACATGGCACTAATAAAAACAGTCAGAGATAAAACACCACAAATAGCAGCAGACGTATTCATAGCAGAAAATGCAACTATCATAGGGGACGTTGTCATAGACCAGGGCTCAAGTGTATGGTACAATGTTGTTATCCGTGGAGATGTTAATTATATCAAGATTGGTCAAAACACTAATATTCAAGACAATACAACTATTCATGCTACTTTTCAAAAATATCCTACAGTTATTGGAAATAACGTAACAATCGGGCACAATGCCATAATTCATGCTTGCAGAATCGAAGATTATGTACTCGTGGGAATGGGCGCTATTATAATGGATAATGCTCTAGTACAAAAAGGTGCTATCATTGCAGCAGGAGCTGTGGTAACGCCTGGCACAATAGTAGAACCTTATAGCCTGTATGCAGGCATGCCTGCCCGCAAAATTAAATCCCTGGACAAGGACAAAGCTCTACAAGAAATCTCACAATATGCCCAGAATTACATGAGGTACACAACTTGGTACAAAGGAAAAAACGACTAAAGCAATGTTCGAAGAATATTTTCCATCACAGCTCTTGGCCAATGCAGTCAAAGAATTTGCTAAGCTACCAGGAATAGGCGAGAAAACAGCCTTGCGTCTGGTGCTCTATCTGCTCAAGCAAGACACAGAGCAGGTTAAGCAATTCGCACAAGCACTAGTAGATCTAAAAGAAAAATCTTATCGCTGCAAAATATGCCACAATGTCTCAGACAACGAAATATGCGACATCTGCGCCAATCCACAACGTGATCATTCGACCGTATGCGTCGTAGAAGATGTACATGACCTGCTGGCAATAGAACGCACACATCAATTCCGGGGCACTTATCATGTACTGGAAGGACTGATTTCACCGCTTGAAGGCATACGGCCTTCTGACATTAACATAAGTTCTCTGGAAGAGAGGGTAAAGCAAGGAGACATAAAAGAAATTATTCTGGCACTTAACACTACGACCGAAGGCGAAGCAACTGGACTTTATATTTACCGGCGCCTGAGTAAATACAAAATACAAATCACTACAATTGCCCGTGGCGTGGCCTTTGGCGATGAACTACAATATACAGACGAAATTACTCTGGCACGCTCTATCATGGAGAGACAGCCATTTAAAAAGTAAATCACATGCTCATGAAAAAAATCATCTTGCTTATATTCGGATTGCTTATCATAAACCACGCATTCTCACAGTTTTATCAAGGTCATCAAATGACCTTTGGCAAAAACCGTATTCAGTACCGCAATTTTGAATGGAGATACACCCGTTATGCCAAATACGATATTTATTACTACAAAGGTGGACGCGCCCTTGCACATTTTGCACAAAAATACATAGACCAGGCTATCAGAGAATATGAACGATTCTTCGATGTCAAGCTTCGCAAAAGATTAATGTTCATAATTTACAATAATCTCACTGATTTTAAGCAAACTAACATTGGCCTATTCACTGGTAATGTAGGTGTTGAACTACCAGCTACCACACAAATCATTGATAACAAAGTAATTATATATTATCAAGGGAATCTCTCACAATTTCACACGCAGCTCAGACAGGAGCTGGCACATATCTTTATAAAAGAAGTTCTATATGGCAGCGCCTTTTCTCGCCGATATTCTTCTTCGTCAGTAATGAACCTGCCAAGGTGGTTCACAGATGGGCTGGCGTCATACATAGCAGATCCCTATAATCAAGATGTTGACAATTATTTACGAGATTTGTTCCTTCATTCAAAAAAAATAAAATTCAACAGTATCAAACGCGACCAGGCAAAATATATAGGACATAGCTTCTGGGCATTTATCGCTAATCAATATGGACAAGATGTCATACCCAATATTTTATATTTCTCGCATATTTACAAGAACCTTTCTAATGCTTTTTACTATGTTATTGGAGTGAAAATCAGAGACCTGAACAAACAGTGGTTTAATTATTATAAAAACTACTACCGCAAACAAATATCTAAGACACAGTCATACGACTCACTTTTGGTCCTCAGGCACCAGAGGAAAAAATTATATTACGCACAGATAAAGTACAACACAAGAAATGGACTATACGCTTATGTACAGAACAATAAAGGCCGTTACAAAATAATCATTTACAATCCCGACTCACACAAAAGAAAAGTCATTTTTCGTGGCGGACACCACCTCGAACAAATCATTGATTATACCTACCCAATAATTGTATGGAGACCCGACGGACAAGTGTTATCGTTCATCAATGAAGAAAAAGGCGTGGCTTTTATCAATGACTATGATCTGGGAACACATAAAATCACAAAAACTTCCATTCCACAAGTGTCAAAGATTCTGAGCATTGCCTATTCACCCAATGGACGTTACCTGGCCATCAGTGCAATGCAAGGAGATTTCGTGGACCTGTTTGTCTATAGTTCAATAACTGGAGCCATTCAGAAAATCACCAGCGACCCTTATGAAGACCTTTATCCGCAGTTCATTGACAGAGGCAGAAAAATAGTCTTCTCTTCGAACCGTGCCAATCATACATATCTCAGGCATATATACGATGTAAAACAAGCCGACTCAATTAGCCGCACTTATGACCTCTATGTTTATGATTTCCGACACCGCTCGCATTTCCTTAAACGCTTGACCAACACACCTTACACAAACGAAACCCGTGCTTTCCCTCTGGGCAAAGGACGTTATATCTTCCTCTCAGATTCTAACGGCATAAATAACAGATTCACAATAAACTACGATAGCATAATCGACCACGTGGACACTATTGTGCATTATAAGTATTTTACAAATATCCACCCTGTAACTAACATGCCCACATCCATACTTGACTATGACTTCAATCAACACACAGACAAGGTTACAGAGACCAAACTATGGGACAAGACTTATCTGTTTTCCACATACCGACAGCAAAAAAAGGCCATCAAATATCTACCTATCACACAGACACATAAAGCACAAATCAAACAGTGGAAAAAGCAAGATAAACATATAATCTCTGCCTACCGCTATAGACTTAAACGCAAAAAAGTAATTGATAGCTTACTGTCTTACTTCAGTCATTACACTCCGACAGTTCGGGATACTGCTGTGGATATAAATAACTACACATTCGAAATAGAGCGCGACTCAATGCTTCTACTTTACTACCAGTACAAAAAAGACCTGGCTCGAAGGAAAAAACAATCCACTAAATGGGGCAAAACATGGATGTACACACCGACCTTCTATCTGACCAAAGCTTCGAGTAGTTTTGACTATTCCCAGTTAGTACAGACTTACCAGCCTTTCAATGGCGGACCTTTTGTCTTTAGCCCACAGCTCAATCTTTTTTCTGTCGTACAGAGTAATGAGCTTTTCGAAGATTACCGGCTGCTGGCAGGCTTCCGCCTTGGCAGCGACCTGAGGTCAACTGAATATCTCGCATCCTTCGAAGACCTCCACAAAAGACTGGATAAACAGCTGCTTTATCATCGTATTTCTTATTATCAGCCGCCCAATTTCGAAGGTTATAATTACGTAATGACCAAGGATGTAACGCAGGAGTTTATTTTCCGCCTTTCATATCCCTTTAGCCAAGTCGCATCTCTCAGAGCTACTTTACTCGGACGCTATGACAAACAGCTATACCTTCTCACTGATAATTACGCCTTTGGGAAAAAACCAATTTATAAATATTATGCTGGTGAAAAACTCGAATATGTTTACGATAATACAATTAAACTTTCGCCTAACCTTTATGACGGCATGCGTTACAAAGTTTTTCTCGAATCATATCAGCAGATAAAAGGTGAGCAATATTGGCTTGCTGTTGGAGGCTTTGACCTGCGTTATTACAAAGAAATTTGGCGTAACATGATATTTGCCTGGCGTCTGGCTGGTAGCTCAAACACTGGCTCTGGGAAACTC
>JALWCU010000279.1 GCA_027015275.1 Bacteroidales bacterium
GTTGTACGAGTATATCAAATACAAATGCGAGTTATACGGTATTAAGGTAGTCGAGCAAACTGAAGAATATACGAGTCAGGCCGATGCGTTAGCAGATGACAAGTTACCAAAACGCGATAACAAGCCCAAGACCTTCAAGGGTAAAAGAATTACACGAGGCTTGTATTCATCATCGCGCAACGTACTCATCAATGCTGATATCAATGGTGCGTTGAACATTGCTCGTAAATATTTGAACAAGAAAAAGAAGAACGTTATTACGTTCCTCGATAAACCCATCAAACAATTGTCAGGGCTTCTAAACCCTCACAGGTTAGACGAAGTTCTACAAGCTCCACGCTCGTAGAACCAGGCTAACAAGGCTACGCGGGAAGCCACGAGTCTGTTTTTGGTATATTTTTAACGTAAAAACAGATATCGAAACTGGTTTCATACGGTTTTCGTTACATGTTTAACGGAACCGGCGAAAAATCGGCCCGAGTTCCAGAAGAACTTATTGACGAGTATTCTAGAATATTTGTCAATAGATATGGTTTCAGACTCGATTATGTTAGTCGCAATGTATATCGCAAAGGAAAGAACGAATATTATTGGAACATTGGTAGGTAAACAAAAATCTAGATGATTGAAAGGTGCACCTGATGAAGGATTCAATGGTTAGACGTTCAAGAATAGCTAAATGGCAAGCGGCGGTTGCTAAACGTGCTATTGAGTTAGCGCGCGAGAAAAACGACCCTCTCTATAAAAAATATGAGACATATCACATGCGCTGGCAAGAATATAAGCAAAAGTTGGTTGACAAATATATGCAGCGTGCGCGCAATGATGTAAAACGATAAGGACAAGGCCCATATGCCTTGTCCTTTTTTTTGTTTTCTGGTTGACTAATCGTTAGATCTAATTTTGTTAAAAAAGGACAATCAAATGCATATGTGGTTGAAAGATAAACTGTCTGTTTATAAACGTGAGATAAAATATTGTAAAGGCGGTGAGACAGGATTTATGTTTGAATATGTCCCGGGCTTCGTGGATGTGTTCAAAAATGGTAAAAAACTTATTGAGAATGATGATTTTACTGCCAAAGATGGTGAACGCATATTACTGACCGATATTGCAGAAAAAGGTGATACTTTTGAATTGATATCGTGGCGCGTGTCAGAAATAACGGATAAAATGCCATCAATTTCATTCGATGATCTATCAGATACTCCAGCAGAAAAACGGGCGAATTTTTATCTTAAATCTGATAAATATGGTCAAAAACTCGAATTCGTGCGCGGCATCGAATATGAGTTTAAAAATGGATTATCAATTAATAATATCGACAATGTATCTCAGGTTATTATCGGAGGAGATTTTGATTCTATTACCTTAAAAGGTATTACATTAGAATCCAAATTTGATATTCAAATTAACGAGAAACGTTTTATTATTAACGATAAAGGGTTTTATATTAAACCTGGTAACGAACACGAAATAATTATTCACAACGAACAATTTGAAGATACATCATATAATGATACTCATAAATCAACAACTATCTTCGCACCAACTTATACAAGCATTGTTAAATCAAATCTGAATCAATCAGAAGTGTATAAATTCGTCGCCACTTCTAATGGATTATCTAGCGATATATATGATGAACGGTTAAGTAGCAAATCTAGTTTTAATCAACGTTCAGATACTTTTTATTTCGGAACATATAGTATTTATCAGGAAAAAGGTCCATCGCTATCTATTACATATCACGGAGGAGTGGTTGTTGAGGCTATGCCGACCCGAGTAATCAATTTTATAGCCGACACGGATAACACTCGTCTCGATAAACATCCTTCTGGCAATTCCCCAAAAGCAATCGCGACCGTTGGATATGTTGAAACTGTCCGGGGGCATCTTGCTAAAATTGAGCAAGATGGTAAAATTGGATATAGAATTTCAGGCCGATCCACAGAAAAATATTTGCCGATTGGGGGTCAAAGTGTAGATTTATCATACAATTTAACACAAAACCAACTTGGTGTCAACGGCGATTATAGTTTTGGCACTGGTCTCAATACACTGGTAACTGGTCAATATGCTTATGGTGGTGGGTACGATACACAAAATAATGCTTCGTATTCCTTTATGCATGGACGTTCATTGCGTTCAAATAAAAATAATGGTTTTACTGCATTTGGTCAATTTAATAACATTAAAAATGACACAATATTTGAAGTTGGTATTGGTGAAAATGATGCGCGACGTGTAAATGGATTTGAAATATCGACGAAAGGTGTTGTTACATTACCGCAGCATGAAATTGCTGTAATTGATGAAAGTGACCAAAAAGTAGCAGTTACAAAAGAATGGGTAGAATCTAAAATTTTTAAACCTGGTAAGCAAGAATACGATTTTGAAGCGTACGCAGCACAAAAAGAGTTTGTGATTCTTGGAGTTGTTGTTAGTAAAAAGCAAATGCTTGTTTTTTGTGACGGAATGAAAGTTAAATCAGACAGTTTTGTAGTAACGGACAATATGAAAGATACAAAAATCACATTTAAAGAGCCTCGAAAGAGAGGCGCTTGGGTCAATATAGTAATTTTTGGTGTTTGATGACACTTTTTAGGTTTTTCTGTCCCAAATTGGTAAAAAATAAAAATAGAAAACACGTTTAATCGTTAATATTCGAAACACTAATAATTAAAGCACGCTTCATATGCGGCTTTTTAATTCAAAAATAAGGTAAGAGTATGGGACGAAAGATTGATTTAATTCAGGAATCTCCTTACGTTCCGTCTCGTGGACAAATTACAGTTCTCGAAGAGGGATATGAAGAGACAGGTGATGCTCGAATTAAGTTCCGAGCCATTCTTCAAACATCGGGAGTTAAAAATGTTAATGGTCGTGTGTATCCCCCTGAGGTTTTGCAATCAATTGTAGATCAATTGAAACCTAAAGCTAAAATAGGGGCACTTTTGAGTGAGCTCGACCACCCGTTAACTCCATCAAGTGATCCTGCAGTTCTCAAACGTCGTGCAAGTGTAGTATCTCTTGATCACGCTTGTGCTCAAATTCTCGATCTTGACTTTGATGGAGAAAAAATTGTCGGTACATTGCAAACGTTAACTACGCCTAAAGGTCAAACACTTCGTGCGTTAATAAAAGATGGTGTTGCGGTTGGTTTTTCTGCGCGGTTGATGGGAACAACTACTGCTCAGCCTGATGGTTCACTAGTTGTTCAAATGCCTGTTAAAGCATTTACATTTGATTGTGTTGCTAACCCAAGCCATGTTGAAGCTAAAATTATTGAAATCTTTAATGAAAGTGCTAATGTTGGTGATGTTATTAAAGAATTCGAACTGATTAGCGAAGATGTAACTGTTACTGACAATATGCAGCAAGTTTTAACTGAATTTGTCGAACGAGGCGGAGCTATTGGACAGCTCTTGGAAGAAAACGAAGCAGATGAAAAACAGATCTGCTTTAATGGTGTTTGTACTCGCGGAACGGTAGACGAAATCGTTGAGTTTATCGTTGAAAATGCGTTGTATGAAGAAAAATTAAATAAATTGCAACTCAAAGTTTGATTTTTTGCCAAACTAAATTGAGATTAAATAAATCAACAAGTAAAGGAATCGTACATGTCAAATGTTATGAAGAATTATCAAGAATTCATGGAGAAAAATCCTCTCCTGTTTGAAACCCCTGAGGCTGCTCGCGCTCTTATTACAGAAGACGTTGAGTATGAAACCTTCGTCGAATCACTTTTGGAAGGCGTGGAAGATAAAGAATCGGCACGTAAAGTTCTGGATCGTGAACGCGAAATGTTGCTTGAGGAAGCTGAAAGCTTTTTGAGTTCTCCTGAAGCTATTGCTTATAGTGTTTCTGCTTTCCCGATGATCGTTTATACATATTCTACTCCGGTTTTGACCGAGGGTTGTACGGTATATACGTCTAAAACTCCTTATATGAGTGTTCCTCGCCTGAAATGGATTGGTAAAATCATTGACGAAACTGGCGCTGCTACCGAAGTTGAATTCCCGACAGTTATGCAAGAAGTTCGTCCTGGCGCTAAAAACCTGACGATCACTTCTCAGTATGTTAACTTGTTTGACACTCTTGGAATTGACAAAAATGATTTTCGTATTTCTAAACGCGGTCTGTTAATTACAGGCATTGATGCTACTGAAACTGATAGCGGTTCTAACACTCATTCTCATGCTATTGATATTTACGCTGGTACTGATGCACGCGGTAACTTTGCAGTTGAATTTACTGTAACTGATGCCGACGGTGTTGATGGTGTATTCAAACTGAGTGGTAATGTTGATGTCGCTACAGGTGACATGAACTGGGCGGTCGTCGCTAAAGATTACACTGGTGCTAGCACGTTTGCTTGGGATGATGTTAAGATCAAGTTCCGCTTGTTCGGGATTGGTAATAACAAGTCTGTTGTTAAAGTTTATCCGCGCAACGATGTCCTGGACATCCAGCTCGATGAAGATAACTCATTCGAGATCGAAAACATTGCAGAGATCATCCAAGATTGGAAGAGCCTCTACAATATCGATATCTTTGGCCAGCTCACCGACATGGTACGCCTGCAAATGGAACTGAACCGTGACTGGGATATCGCTGACCTGTTGCAAGCTGCTGAAGCCGATATGGCGGCCGCGGGACTGTCTCGCACACTTGATCTTGCTGCTATTCCGAGCATCGCATATCAAGACTACCAAGACGTGCTCAAGTCCGTGATCCCGAAAATCATGGCTGTTCGTGAGCGCATCCACAAACTGACACGAATGAGCGCAAACGTAATTTTTGCTGGTACAGATGCTGCGGCTTGGCTGCGATCGCTGCAGGATTATGCCCTGAGCCTCGGAGGAGATCGTGGCAGCCTTGCTCTGTCAGGTGCTGTTGGTGAGTTCGCTAAAATGACAATCCTGTCAAGCAACGCCATCCCCGATAACCGCATCTATGTTCTAGTTAAAGGAAATACTCCGTCTGAATCTGTACTGCTTGTCACGGTACACAAGCCGATCTACACTGTACGTGAAACTACGAATTCTAAAACGAGACTGTTCATCAAATCTCGCCAGGCTGTGAATCTTGTTCGCAGCGATGCAATTGGATTCATCAAATTGGATAACTACAGCGACTACCTGTAATAAATAGAAGACCCTGCCCGTTGGCAGGGTCTTTTTTTGTCCGATATAGAAATAATAAGAAAAAATAAAAGGAGCCATAATGCAAAAACCGACACGCGACTGGATCCTCGAGCATCAAGATATTTTTTTTGGAAAAGATAGGCGCGTTCTCGTTAAATCGATTAAAAAATACGGCTTTATTTCTATTCAAGATTTTTACAATCACATGCACCCCGACACTGGCTACTGTCTACAATGTGGCGCTAGCATGCGCGACAAAACCGACGGGTATTCTTTTAAATCGTACCAAAAGGGATATTCTAAATTTTGCTCAAAACGTTGCGCTATGCTCCACGCAAAAAAATTTGCTGATGAAGCAAATCGTGGACCAAGAAAACGAGGATCCAAACGCGATACAGATTTTAAATTGACACGCGAATGGATCATTCAAAATTGGGGCAAAATATTCACAATCCAAACTAGAAACAGTAAAACGTTCAAAGAATTTAACCCCCGTACTTTATTCGATTATGATATTAAAGGGCGAGACGTGTACGATTTATTGTATCCTCTATCAGGATATTGTTTTTACTGCGCTACTGATTTGAGACAATTTAAATCGTCATTCAAGGGTCTTGAACGTGGATATGTTAAATATTGTCCTAAATGTTCTAAAACGATTATCGCTAATCAAAAACGAAAAAAAACGTGTTTACAAAAATATGGTACAGAGCACGCTATTCAATCAAAAGAGATTAGTCAAAAACGTGCCAACACCAATCAAAAGAAATACGGTGGCGCCTCCCCATTTTCATCAAAAGAGGTTCGCGAACGTGCACAGCAAACCAATCTTAAACGATACGGAGTGCCTGTTGCTGCCATGTCGCCCGAAATTCAAAATAAATGTAAAAAAACAAATCTTGAACGTTACGGTGCTGAGAGTTTGATGCAATTAAAATGGTTTCAAGATAGAATTAAAGAGATTAACAAAAATAAATATGGCACACCTTATACAATGCAAGTTCCTGAAGTTAAAGAAAAAGCACGCAAAACGTTTCTGGAGCGATATGGCGTGTCTAACCCCTTCCAATCTCCTAAAATCCTAGAACAAATTAAGCAAACCATTGTGAAACGTTATGGTGTTGAAAATCCGATGCAATCTAAAGAGATACAAGAACGTGCGCGCCAAACCAACCTAGAACGTTACAGTGTAGAATACCCTGTACTAACTGCTGCAGCAAGAGAAAATTCTAAACAAGCTGTTAAAAAACGATACGGAGTGGAATTTCCGTTGCAGTCCAAAATTGTTCAAGATAAAGTTAAAAAAACACACTTAAAAAAATACGGCGTGGAATTTCCACTTCAATCGAAACAGGTCCATGCGCAAATTAAAAAAACTATGAAAGAACGTTACGGTGTCGAAAATCCGATGCAAGCTCCAGAATTTCGCATTAAGATGTCAAAGCTAATGCTCTCACCCGAAATGCAAGAACGTATCAAACAGACCAACTTAAACCGTTACGGCGTTGAAAATCCGATGCAAGCTCCGGAATTCCGCACCAAGATGTCAAAGCTAATGCTCTCACCCGAAATGCAAGAACGTATCAAACAGACCAATTTAGAACGTTATGGTGTCCCTTATTACACTCAGACACCTGAATTCCGTGCCAAGATGTCTGAGTTTATGCTCTCGCCTGAAACACGAGCCTTGTTTCAGTCAACACAAATACGGGAAAAACATAAACGATCTATTCGATCCCATTTCGCCGAAAAACGTGGCACCAATCCAGAGGATTACAAAATTCTTGATGACCCAGACGCGTTACGCGAAACCACTCCATATGAAATCGCAATGAACACCAATATCGCGTTATCGTCTATTTATCTCGCGTACCGGCGTCACGGTATCGAATGGGATAACAAGCGTCAATCAAGTTATCTTGAACGCGATATGGCTAACTTTCTTGACTCATTGAACGTCACTTATATCCAAAACCATCACGTGCCTGGAGCACCATCTAACATTCTCCCAGATTTCCAAATCCCTGACCACAAACTCGTGATCGAAATGAACGGGGATTGGTGGCACAGCATCAACGCAGGCACTCCACGTCAGTATCACCTGACCCGCAAAAAAGCATTCCATGATGCGGGATATGTTTCATTTTTCATCCATGAGTTTGAGTGGCTCGATCCTGTAAAACGTGCCATTTGGGAATCCAAAATCCGGACGCGGCTTAACATCATCGGGCAACGTATCTACGCGCGACAAACCAAAATCTCCGAAGTCTCCCACAACGAGTATACGGATTTCATGGAACAATACCATCTCGATGGGTCTGCGCCTGCTTCCACACGCTTAGCCCTAATTCATAATGGGATTCCAGTTGCGATGATGAGCTTTGGAAAATCGCGGTTCAAGAAGGATGAGTACGAACTCATACGATACGCGGTTCAACATGACACGGTCATTATTGGGGGGTTTTCGAAACTCTTGAAACACTTTGCACGGTCCAACCCAAACGTGAAATCGATTATATCGTTCCACAATAACTATTACAGCGACGGGGATGTGTACACCAAAAATGGTTTCAAGCACGTTAATACTGACCTGGGATATTTTTACGTCAAAGATGGTATCAAGTATCACAGATTCAATTTTCAAAAACACAAGCTCGCGGAACGCTTCAATCTCTCCAAGGACTACGTGTCTCAACACACAGAAGAGGAGATCATGCTCGAGCAAGGGTATCTGAAAATCTACGACGCGGGGCAAACGAAATGGGAGTTGGAAATTCAGTGAAAGGAGCCATAATGCAAAAACCGACACGCGACTGGATCCTCGAGCATCGGAATGAAATTTTTTCTAAAAACAGCAAACGAGTCAATTCAAATTTTGCACGAAAGTATAATATCACAGCCCAAGAAATTTACGACATTCTGTATCCGTGGTACGGATACTGTTATATGTGTGGAAAAGATTTGCATACAGAAAAAACGGCTTTTAAAAACTTCTCAATTGGATACAAGCTGTATTGTTCCAAATGTGCTCGAAAACGAGCTACGTTACAACGAGAAAAAACGAATCTTGAAAAATATGGCGTACCTAATCCCGCGCAATCTAAAGAAATCCAAAAGAAAATTAAAAAGACAAATAAACAACGTTACGGTACGGAAAATCCTTTTGCGTCAAAAGAGATTCAAAAGAAAATCAAAAAAACCAATAAAGAACGTTAC
This sequence comes from Bacteroidales bacterium, assembly GCA_027015275.1. Taxonomy (GTDB): domain Bacteria; phylum Bacteroidota; class Bacteroidia; order Bacteroidales; family S143-33; genus S143-33. Next base: position 8,367 of record JALWCU010000279.1, read on the forward strand.
GGCGCTAGTCACCCAATGCATGTTGATGAAATACGTGAGCGCGTACAAAAAGCGAATTTAAATCGCGACCACGATGCATATATACAAAAACGTACGAAAACTATACAAGAACGTTACGGTGTGACGAATGTTATGTATTTAGAACATTTTAAAGAAAAAGTACAGCAAACCAATTTGAAAAAATATGGTGTTTTCAATGTAATGCATAAAGAACAATTTAAATCCAAAATGCAAGAGACCATTAAAAATCGTTATGGGGTTTCTAACATAATGCATAATGAGCAAATTAAAGAAAAAGTTCAACATACTAACCTAGATCGATATGGTGCTCCGTGGCCTTTTGCATCAAAGGCAGTGCAAAATAAGATTCGTCAAGTTAATTTGACCAAATATGGTACACCATATCCAACACAAAATTATCTTATTAAATACAAAATAGCTGAAACACACCGGAAACGATACAAAAAATGGTACACACAAACTGACGAATTCAAAATTCGATACCAGTCGTCCAATATAGATAAATACGGCGCTCCTCATCCGATGCAAAATGAAGAATATAATAAGAAAATACAAAAACAAGTGCGTAAATCCAATTTATCCAAATACGGCGTCGAATACCCCATGCAATCGATGAAGTTCCGGGATCGTGCAAAAATGACAATGTTGGAAAGGTATGGTGTTAAATATCCTTCACAGGCACCTGAATTCCGCGAAAAGATACGCAGTACATTATTATTACCTGAGACTCGTGCGCATATCAAACAGACTAATTTAGAACGTTATGGTGTTAAACATCCTATGCAAACATTAAAAATGCGTCAAAAACTGTCTAATATTATGCGTTCATCAGAAATGCAAACGCGTATCAGACAGACTAATTTAGCACGTTATGGTGTTACCAATTATAGTAAATTGCCCGAATTTCGTAAAAAACTATCTAAGTACATGCGCTTGTCAGAAAATAAAGATCGACTC
>JALWCU010000280.1 GCA_027015275.1 Bacteroidales bacterium
AGATTTTCAGACTTGCCTGAACAAAAATTTTTATATCCCACTGGGCGCTTGGCATACAGGTTTCCGTCCCTATTTGCGTTTCCCTCTGAATATGATAGCACCTACAGAAGATGACTCGGTTTTTCGTCGCCAACAAATATGGGGCAGTGTACACGACGAAGGCGCTGCAATGATGGGCGGCATAAGTGGCCATGCTGGACTGTTTTCCAATGCTGATGATCTGGCTAAACTGATGCAAATGTACATGAACTATGGCATCTATGCAGACCGTCGTTATATCTCAGATACAACCTTGCGACGCTGGACTTCTTACCAGTTCGCAGACCGTGGAAATAGACGCGGAATAGTATTTGACAAACCCCTGCTCGATCATCCCGAGCTGGGCACACCTTCGCCTCTGGCATCGCCCGAGAGCTTTGGACATTCTGGATTTACAGGCACTTTCACATGGGCTGACCCGCAGACAGGACTGGTATTTGTCTTTCTCTCAAACCGTGTCTATCCAACTCGAAAAAATAAAAACATCATTCATTACAATGTCAGAACAAATATTCATAGCGTCTTATATGAAGCAATCTTTGAAGCTCAGGACAATGAACAAGGTAATTAATATTCTCATAATCACGCTTTTATCTTTTACCTTAAAGGCACAAATAGGCATAACAAGCAATGACAATTCTCTGCTCGCCACACTGGTATATGAGCAAGGGCAAAATTTCCTTCATATTTACGATTTGAATAATGGGCATTTAAACAAAAAAATCAGTGTCAACTTTGACCTCTTATCAAAAGCCAGTTTCACACATAGCGACAAATACCTTGTGATACTCTCGCACAAGACCTTGTACGTATTTGATGTGGCAAGCGGTAGAGTTGTGCGTAAATTTTACCAAACAGCAGATTTCTGCCTTTCTGACAATGATTTCCTCTCTGTTATATCAAATTCTTATCCTTATGTACTAAATCTTTCGGATCTGAAACAGACGCGCTATTCTCTGGCAGTGGGTAAAATTGCTCAAGACATTCTCATTTCCCATGATGCACGCTATCTGGCAGTTATTACACAAGATAAAATGGTCTATGTTTATTACTATGCCAACACAGCACCTCTGGATGTTTTTCATGGTCAAAAAGTCTTTTTCGGGTCAAAAAATCTGGTAATCCTGCGCAAGTTCAAGAACAACTTGCAGGTAACCAGCTATACGCCCAGCCCCAAGGCTATTACACAAAAAACAGTTTTCGACGCAGCCCAATCACTACAATCCTGCGGACTAAGTAGCAGCTCTCTGGCACCAGACAAGAGCCTTGTCAGTCCAGACGGTAAGCTCATAGCCCTATACCTGGAAGGTAACCAAGACCGTAAAGTTATAATATTCGACACTCAGACAGGCTCTAAAAAAGCACAAATAGACAACTCAAACTTTCCGCTATCAAGTATAGAGCCAATAGCATGGAACGGCACATCAAAATTGATTTTATCAGGACAAGGACTCAACGGCTTGGAATATGACATGCTTACAGGAATAATTACACCATTGCACTGGCAGATGTACAACCCAAACAGAGAGCCAGCACTATTGCCCAGGGAACAAACATTCAAACGTCGTTTTAGCCCTGATTATCACCTTGTTGTAATGCCTGTATATGAAGGTCCAAGGCGTTTTCTGCTGGTTCGCGATGCTATGGTGGACAAACGACAGATAAGCTATGCTGATGCCAATTTTATTGCTTTTTCTCACGATAGCCGTCAGCTGTACATGCTTATTCAAGGAATTGTATTTCAACTAAATACATCACTTATTCGTCAGGCAATGCTCGAAGGCAGGGTAGCAAAACTCTCGCAGCTGGGCACAGCGGTTTATGGACAAATAACAGAGAAATTTAAACCAAAAGATGACAATCCACCTGCTAATTATCATTACCTCTTCACTCAAAAGACCTTAAATGTTACTGACCTGGACACACAAAAATTATACGTACTCTTGCGGGGAATGAACCTTGACCCAAAGAACGTGGCAGTCAAACTCAACCTCATCGACGACCAAGGACACATAATCACAGGGGCTACAAACCCACAATGGCTGTACCTTTGGTGCAATCTGCTCTTGCAAAACAAATCACTCAAAGTAGATCAGAAAAATTTCGTAGTCAAAGAAGTACACGAAACACAACCTACAGCTTATGCTCTGGTCCTCGACCACAGCGGCTCAATGGGCAACCAAAGGGCTAATGCCTTGCAATTCGGCGCATGGCAGCTAATAAAAAACAAAAAACCACAAGATGCATTTTTGCTCATAAAATACGATGACCATGCCCAGGTCGTGGTAAATCTCACAACTAACCCATCCCCATTTTTTGCACCGCTGGACAACAAAGGTCTGCAAGGCTTCGGCGGCGGCACAGCATTAAACGATGCTACATACCTGGCGATAGAGAAACTGGCAAAAGCTGCCAATTATAAACACAAAGTAATATTCTTGTTTACAGATGGCTATGAAAATGCTTCCCAGCACACAAAAGACCAGGTCATTCGAGCTGCTATTCACAATAAAATTGAAATCTTTACCATAGGGTTTGGCCGTAGCGTAAACGAACAATATCTCGAAGACATGGCTTACAACACTGGCGGTGCGTTTTACCACATATACCACACAAGCGAACTACGGAAAATATTCCTGGATGTGGACATGAAGCGCCGATATTATTACACTGTGAATTTCATTACCAATTATCCAGGAAAATACATTGCACTATTACAGCTATGCCAGAATTTTCAACATCATGACTCGCTTGTGCTGAGCTTTACCAATACCCCCACTGTGCCGCCCGAGAAACATCACATCCAGGTCGATCCCAAGCTCACACCACAGCAGCGGCAAGCTCTCAAAAAAAAGACAGTGCCGTGCCACCCCCCTACAAAGCCTGTGCACGACCCTGCCGTTGTCGCAGAATTTAATCAA
>JALWCU010000281.1 GCA_027015275.1 Bacteroidales bacterium
TTATCGCCTATATTTGAGTATCAAGTCAATAATTGCATCTCTAATCAATAGTTATGTTTGCTTTATTTTTGTCGCTAATACTGTAATAAATAGCAACATAACCCCCGATATACCGCTATTTATTGCACTTTTTCGCAAATTGACTAAAAAATCAGTTGATTTTATTTACAATTAAGCTAATTGTACGCTACACTTGCAATATTGATTAATAAGTCAGCAAATGCAAATCAAATCTTAAACGGAGGTACACAAAATGGAAGACAGAGTAAGAGAGATCATCAAAGCAGAGATCGACGGAATGAGCCGCGACGAAGCGGAGGCGTGGTTTGACGACTTGGAAGCGCACGGATGCGTTAGCGGAATGGTCGGCGCAATGATCTATTACAGCGACACAGTAGCTTTTTTCGGAAGTCACAAAGACGAAATAAACGGGCTTTTGGCTAACTGCTTAAACGAGGACGGCGCCACTTGCCCCGCTGAACTATTTGGTGTCTATTGGGACAAATCAGACCCGCTGGCACTCGAAAGAAATAATAGGAACTTGCTTGCGTGGTTTGCTTTTGAAGAGACCGCCCACCGCCTACGCGACGAGATTTTAGACGCAATCGAGGGCGAAGAGGAGGCATAAATTACCACAGGCCGCCCCGTGGGACGGTCGATGGTGATTTATCGCCAAAAAACAAACAGGAGGCACAAAATGAATATACAGCAAGAGAAGAACAGGCTTGAGCGAAAAGCGGAACAGATGGCTATCGTCGGCAAGATCAAAAAACCGATAGACCTTTGGAACATATACCGCAAAATCGCGGAGGCACAAAACGAGAGCGAACTGCGAGAGGTTGAAAAAATGATCGACAAATGGGGCGCGAAATGAATCTACGAATAATCTACCCCGCAGAATGTCAAAGCGCACAATGCGGACGGATCAGTTGCGCAGGTTGTCAGAACGAGCGCAAGGTAACGGAGTTTCGGCACATCATCGAGGACACCAACGCGGAAAAGGTAAGCCCGGCAGTTTACGCCGCAGAGATCGACGACGAAGAGGCCGACCACTTTTTTAACCGATTAAACGCCGCCGGAATCTACTACGGCGCAGCATAAGGAGCACAAAATGACCCCGCAATTACTCAACGCAATAGTGATGCTTTACCGCCCCCGCACCGTCGGGGAGCTGGCGAAAATTTGGGAACAGATCAGAGGAAAGGTAAAATAGCGCTATGGAAACAATCAGAAGATTATGGGATCGCTGGATCGGCTATCTTTGGGATCGCATGGATCACGTCGAGAAGTATGACTTCAGCAACCCCCACCGATTATATTTCGGAATCTACAAAATGTTGTTTTGGGGCAGCCTGTACCTTGCTTTCAGGTATTGGCTATTCACTTTATTGTCCATCTTTTGGGCATATGTGGACTGAAAGAAAGGATGATTAGATGCATAGCAATATCAAACTCTTTGATGTATTTACGAGCGCGATACTCGATAAGCTCTATATGTCCTTCCCAAAGTGTGTCGAAATCGTCACGGAAGAGGAGGTTCGCAAACTTATTGAGAGGCTGAAAGAGTTCGACGCCACATCGTTTACGGAAAAAACGGTGATTTTCGCCGAAACGCTTTTTTGGCTAAAGTCCAACGGGTATATAAATTTTTCATACCCCACCAAAAGACCTGAAATCCCTGCCGACATTTCACAATTTAATTGTGTCGAGCTAACAAAAGAAGGGCTTAGAATTTTAAAATCCCCGTCACCGAAAGCGTTGCGAGAGGATACGAGCGTAGGCGATGAAATAGCCGACAAACTGAAGGCGGGAATGCTCAATGAAGCAGGGAAAATAGCCCTCCACGCCATTTTATTTTAAACTTCTCAAAGGATGATTAGATGCAAGACTTCGATTTGAAGCAGGAGATCAAAAAGCTTGGGATGACTCAAAAGGCTTTCGCCGAAAATATAGGAGTTGGGGAAAATACGGTTGGGAACTGGGTCAGAGGCATAGTGGAAACTCCAAAATGGGTAAAAAGAATCATCGAGTTGCTACATAAAGAAAGAGAATTTGAAGCAGCAAAAGCTATTTTTTGTAAGAAATTCACCAATTTGGTGGATTAGATATTGACACAGACACCATTATGGTGTTATAATTCCCCTTGAACACTTCAAATGTGTTCATGCTCTTTCAAAGAGGATTGTCGAAGGTTTTGGCTTTGTGGTATGATTGAGCCATGAAGAAAGAAGCGATCAAAGAGCTTGGCAAGTTCATTTTGGATATTGCCAAAATCATCGTCGCCATCGCGGTCGTCACGCCTTTCGTAAAAGGTGGCGGCATCGAGGTCGTGCCGATACTTTCAGCCGTCACAATGGCGGGAATCGGCATCTATATCATCAATAAAGGAGCCAAAGATGAGTAGTTTGGCGCAGGCATCGTTAATCATGCTGGCGATGAGCATCGTCGCCGCCGTCTATGTGTACTTCAGCACCAAGAAAAACAAAAAGGCGCACCACAGCTAAAAACCTCCCGACGATCCTCTTTGAATACATCACTATTCAAAGGGGGAACCATGTCAACACTTCAAACCGCGTTAATCGACTTTCAAGATTCAAAACTTCTCACCGCTTACGAAGAGAACACAGGTAAGACCTATGTGGCGCTCAAGCCTATTGTAGAGGGTATGGGGTTAGATTGGAAAAGCCAGTATGCGAAAGTGAAGGAAGATAAAAGGTATGGTGTTATCACCATTCCTTACAGAACTAAAGGCGGAACGCAGGAGATGGTTAGTTTGGACGCCGACCACCTCCCCGCGTTTCTATACTCGATAAATCCAAACCGCGTAAGAAAGGATTTACGAGACCGTATTATAGCATTCCAGCGCGAAACTTTCCAAGTCATCAACGACTATTGGAGAAAGAAGCGGCTTGAGAGTTGCGCCGACCCCAAAC
>JALWCU010000282.1 GCA_027015275.1 Bacteroidales bacterium
ATCGTACTTAGCGTATCTTGAATACATAACGTGCAAGGTCATTCCACATTGCCAGTATAAACAACAGCAGAATAATAGCCATACCTACTATTTGCGCATATTCTAGGAACTTATCACTCGGTCTTTTGCCCGTGATTATTTCCCACAAAGCAAATAGTGCGTGTCCACCATCCAATCCTGGTATTGGTATTAGATTAATTACTGCAAACACTATTGACAGAAAAGCCGTAATAGACCAGAAATATTGCCAATCCCAGGCTTTGGGGAAAAGATTACCTATGGCGATAAAGCTCCCTACAGACTTATATGCCTTGGTCTGCGGATTGAAAATAAGTTTAAACTGCTTCAGATATGACCCAATTTGCTTGAAAGTCAGCTTTATACCAGCAGGTATTGACTCCCAGAATGAATAATGTTTTGTGCGTAACGGATAGAATTTTGATAAGTCTGTCTGTGCCAGCACTCCGAGCATTCCATCCTTGGATAAATGAGCAGTGAGAGTAAGTGTATCTTTGCCCCTAACAACAGTGATAGGTACAGACTCTCCTTTATGCGCCTTGAGAATGGGACGAGCCTGATCAAAATATTCAACTCTCTGCCCGGCAATGCCTATTATCTTGTCCCCTGGCCGCATACCTGCTTTGTAAGCTCCTGATTTTGTAGTATCCATAAAACCAGCTACTACGAATGGCAAACGCGGTGTAAAGAAAGGTCCATGCTCTATTACCTTAGCAATATCTTTATCAGTGAGCTTAATATTAATCGTGTCATTGCCATGAAGAACCTGAAGACTATGTGGATCATCAAGAATCAAATTCACATAAACATCGCGATAACGCTCTACCTGCTTGCCATTTACGCTTATTATCTTGTCGCCATTGTGCAAACCAATTTGCTGGCCCAGAGAATCGACCATAACTTGCTTGACTTCCGAAGTAGGAATGTAATCTGTGCCCCATACGGCTATTATGCCGATGTAAATAATAAAAGCAAACAAGGTGTTCATGATAATACCACCGAGCATTATCAACAGTCTTTGCCACGCAGGCTTTGATCTGAATTCCCATGGCTGGGGTGGCTTTTTCATCTGCTCCTTGTCCATAGACTCGTCGATCATACCAGAGAGCTTGACATAGCCTCCCAAAGGCAGCCATCCTATGCCATATTCTGTTTCGCCTATTTTTTTCTTAAAAAACCTAAATCCTATGTCAAAGAAAATGTAAAATTTCTCGACACGTACTTTGAAAACCTTGGCCAATATATAATGTCCAAACTCATGAACCAACACCAAAATCGTGAGACTCAGAAGGAATTGTATAATTTTTACTGTCATAATAATCGTTTAAATTTTTGTGCAAAGCTATGTAAATTATTGCAATTTCATTAACTCAATACGAAATTGTCGCAGACGTTGCTCAAAACCATCTGCTGATGAGACAGGGACACTTGCTATTATCTGACAGTCAGCCCCATACTCCTGACTTATTATTTTCCCACCAGCCTTCTCAATGGCATTCATCACTGTGCTAATCCTATTGTACTCACAGCGAATCTGATAATCTGTCATGATAATTTTTTCTATAATCTGCGCATTTTCCAGTGCCTGACGCGCTGCACTGCCATAAGCATTGATAAGCCCAGGAATACCGAGCTTTTTTCCGCCAAAATAACGCACTACTGCAACCATTACATTTGTCAGACCCATAGATTTTATTGTGCGCAATACTGGCGGACCGGATGAGCCCGAAGGCTCTCCAGCATCACTTGCCCGGGACAAACTGCCATCTTGCCCCAAGACAAAGGCATAAACTATGTGTCGTGCATCATGATATTTTTTCTGTAGTTGCCTGAGAATATCCTTTACATCTTGCTCTGTAGCAATCGGGTAAGCAAAACTGTAGAATTTGCTGCCACGATCCATGAAATATCCCTGTGCCGGTGCTGCTATTGTCTTGTACTTATCAATCATCTTTGCCTTTAGGTTTTGATAAAATCCTTTTGTATTCGCTGCTATCCCTTATAACATCCAATGCCTTGTGATACACTGGACTATAGGAATTATAATACTTATAAGCACTATCGGGTAAGAAACGGCTCTGCAAAAGGTTGTATTCCAGGCTAAATAAGTCGCCAAAGTCCACATGGACATCCAGAGTACTATCAACTAATGACTCTATTCCTGCGACACTGTTAATATCGTGTATCTGCTCACCCCAAAGACGCAAAATTTTAATATACATCAGCACTCCGCTTAGCGTATTGGTCACCAAAGTATCATTTACCCATATATCTGGAATGACACCACCGCCGCCATAAATAACACGTCCATTTTTTGTGTGGAAGACCTCAGCAGAATCCACCTTAAGAGAGTCATTAATCTCGCCGTTGAGCATGTAAAAATACGTACTATAAGGACGCTGTAGGCATCTACCGCTGGGTGTGTAATATTTAGCCGTTGTCAAGCGCACCACAGAACCATCCGAGAATCTGTATTCTGACTGTACCAGACCCTTGCCAAATGAACGGCTGCCAATTATTACCCCACGGTCATTGTCCTGCACCGAACCTGCTATCAGTTCACTGGCAGAAGCTGTATGTTTGTTTATCAGAACAACCAAAGGCATGTTTTTAAATGCCCCATTTTTGCTGGCATAGAAACGCTCCTTTATCTTCTGCTTGTCTTTTAGATAAAACAGCAATGTTTTTTTTGGGAAAAATTCCTCGAGAATATCTGTACTGGCGCCCAGCATTCCACCGCCATTATTGCGCAAGTCCAGAATCATGCCCTTTGCCCTGAACCGACAGTATTTTTTCGTAATAGCCATAAACTCCTTGTAAGTGTTTTTGCCAAAGGAAGTTATCTTCACATAGCACAAAGAGTCTGGCAACATGTAACCATACACAGTAGGAAGCTCAATCTTCTTTTTCC
>JALWCU010000283.1 GCA_027015275.1 Bacteroidales bacterium
AACAGTGATAGACAATGCTTTGAACCCCAACCGACAAACCGAAACAAGCAGACAAATACAAAAACTTTCCTGACCGATTTGAATGTTAAAACTCAAACAAGAAGTTTTGTGAGACCTTGAAAACCAAGCCAAACAAGCACAAACCAAACAACTCGAAAAACAAGAATGAGCAGAAAAATTGCAACACCAACAATTACTTACAGACGCAGAAAAACTTGCCAAATGAGAGATTAAAACTGACGATTTTCTCAAAAAACACGACCCACAAACACTTGCACAAGCTCGAAACCGTTATATTTCTTGCGCCATGGCGAGTACTGCTAATGATATTTTTACGTCATTGAGCTTCAGCAGTTCGTTTGCAAGGGATTCTATAGTAGATCCTGTTGTTATTACATCGTCAACGATAAGTATGTGCTTGCCTTGTATGCGTCGGGGGTGGGTAATGTGAAAAAGGTTTTTGACATTTTCCCACCTTTCGGTCATTGATTTGTGAGTCTGTGTGGGGTTGAAGCGTGTACGCTGTACTGCTCTGGTTTCGAGTTTCTTGTCAAAGGTTTCGGCAATGCCTGTGGCTAATAGCTCGGCTTGATTGTATCCACGAATAGCTTTTTTCTTGGGATGAAGTGGCACGGGTAGCACGATATCAAAGTCTGTTGGAAAGCCCTTTCCCTTCATACTAAGAGCCATTTGTTCGCCAAAATGATAGCCAATTTCTTTGTTTTGTTTGTATTTGAGCTCATGAAGAACGGCTTGAGAAGGCCCGTGCGGTACAAAGTGCATGAAAGCAAAGGCTGTCTGGATAGGAAGGCGGCCCCAGAAAAGCCGTGTAATACTATTGTCTCTGAAGTTATCAAAGGTAACAGTGGCAAGCTCAATGTTACAGTCAAGGCAGAGGAAATGCTCACTGGGCAGCAGTCGTCTGCCGCACGAAACGCAGTATTCGGGGAAGAACATCTCTATTGTACCTTCCAAAACATCGTGGAAGAAGGACATGGAACTGATATTTTGGTGCAAATATTATTCAGTTTGTACCATGTAATTTAGAAAAAAATTTTTGTCGTACCAGGGAATTTTTGACAAGCTGTGGAGGGTTATTATTCTGATGTGTAAATGCGTTTAACCCGGTGGGAAATGCTGGTGAGCACCTCGTAAGGTATTGTATCCATCCAGTTAGCCAGCTGAGTTATTGGCAGCTCTGGGCCAAATATGATAACCTCGTCATCTTCTCGCACATTTGCAATATCCGTAACGTCCACCATTGTAATATCCATGCAGATATTGCCGATTATTGGTGCTAATTTTCCGTGTATCAGTACTTTCCCGCGTCCTTTGCTGAGCTGGCGTCTGAGTCCATCGGCATAACCGACTGGCAAGATAGCAATCTTGCTGTCGCGATTGACGAATTGTGCACGGCTGTATCCAATGCTCTGTCCTGCTGGTACTTGCCTTATTTGTGAGATGTGTGTTTTGAGAGTGCCTATTTGTTTCAGACGGTTGCTATTAGTGGAGCTAATGCCATAGAGCCCAATGCCCAGGCGTACCATATCCATTTGATACTCTGTAAATCTTTCTATGCCGCCAGTATTGAGTATGTGTGCAATTATTTCATTACCAAAATTTTGCTTAAATTTTTCGGCTATAGTGCGGAATTCATTTAATTGTTGTAGTGTGAACTTGTCGAATTCTGGTTCTGGACTTGCTACCAAGTGGGAGAAGACGCTTCTTATTCTGAGAGTGTCCTGGTACTGTGTGAGTCTGTTTATGAGTTTGTCGATTTCTTGTGGGTCAAATCCCAAGCGGTTCATCCCTGTGTTAATTTTAATATGAACAGGAAGTGGGTAGTGGAGACGTCCTCGCAGTTTTGAGTAAAATGTATCGAGAATGCTAAAGCTATAAATTTCTGGTTCCAGCGAAAATTCAGGGAAAATATCAATGTTGTTCCTATCAGGATTCATAACGATAATTGGGACCGATATTCCTGCTTCTCGCAGCTCCACGCCTTCGTCTGCAATGGCAACCCCGAGGTAGTCCACGCGTTCTGCCTGTAGCATGCTGGCTATTTCATAGGAACCATTGCCATAAGAAAAAGCTTTGACCATTACCATAATCTTTGTATCTGGGTGCAGAAGCGAGCGAAAATATGCAAGATTATGTCGCAGTGCATTCATGTTTATTTCTAGAACTGTACGGTGTGTTTTCTGCTCCAGCCTCTGGGATATTCTCTCAAAGCGGAATGAGCGTGCACCCTTGATCAGAATAATTTCTTTTTTCAGATTGAGTGTATCAAGATTGTTTAACAGCTGATCTGTTGTGAGGAAAAAGCGCGAATCTTTGGTCTGAAAGAGCTGTGAGAATTTAACCATGTTTTGTCCAACGCCTATAAATCTGTCCACCGGGGAGTGGGCAATGAGTGTAGAGAGATTTTGATAGAGTTGTGCAGGCTTGTAACCTGTCTGTTCTATGTCTGATAGAATCAGTATTTTGCGAAGTGCTGGAGACTGCTGGGCTAAATAGTCTAAGGCTATTTGCAGAGAAGTAAAATCGCAGTTGTAGCTGTCGTTTATGATAATTGTGTCGTTTGTGCCTCTGACCTGTTGTAGTCGCATTTTTATTTGTGGTAAGGCCAGAAAATCAAGTTTTTGTGTTTTTTCTATACCGAGGATGCTAAGCAGGGTTAGCCATGTTGTAATGGCGTTGTGCACAGAGGCTTTGTCAGTGAAAGGTATAGATATGGAAATATTGTGTATGTCCTTGTAAAGAGCGGATATTTCTGAGCCGTTTTCTGTTTTTTTTATGCTAATAATTTTTAGAGCTGCTTTGAGCGTGGGGTTGTCAGTCCAGGTAATTAGTTCACGGTCTTTGTAAAGCTTCTCAATCGTTGTGTATGTTAGCTCTTGCTGTCGCGGGTAAATAATTGTTTTACAGTGTTTAAATAGCTTCAGTTTTTCGTTTAATTTTTGCTCCAATGAGTGGAAGTTCTCTTGATGAGCGTCACCCAGAATAGTGAATATGCCGATCGTTGGTTGTATGATTCTTTCTAATTTTTCCATTTCTTGGGGCCGTGATATTCCGGCTTCTATTATTGCAGCCTGGTGATGTGGCTCAATTTCCCAGATAGACAGTGGCACACCTATTTGCGAATTAAAGCTCTTGGGGCTAGACGCAACGTTCATATATTTATTTAACAGGCGTGTTGTCCAATCCTTAACGATTGTTTTACCATTGCTGCCTGTGATAGCAATTATAGGGATATCAAACTGTTTTCTGTGATAAGCGGCGAGATCTTGCAGGGCTTGTAAAGAATTTTTAACTAAAATAAAATTAATGTCCTGATTAGTGTTTATCATTTTTTCTACAACAAAGGCTTTAACCCCGCGATCTATCATGTCTTGCACAAAGTCGTGGCCATCTCTGCGCCCACGCAGAGCGAAAAAAAGACTTTTGAAAGAAGGAATAATGCGGCGGCTATCGTACAAGAGCGTATCGACTTGAAAATTTTTATCACCTATGAGCTGTCCATTAGTAATTTTGGCTATTTCCTCGAGGGTGTATGTCATTGGGTACTAGTTTATTTTTTATCTGGTTGTTGTGTGATGTCGCCCAGGTTAGGGATATGAACGACTTCTATTCCTATACGGCGCAGCAATTCGAGACCATCAGTGTTGCGATATAAATCTTTGAATACTACGCGTTTAATTCCAGCCTGTATAATTAGCTTAGAACATTCTGGGCAAGGTGAAGTGGTAACGTAAAGCGTAGCTCCCTGGCTGCTATTACCTGATTTGGCAACTTTGGTAATGGCATTAGCCTCTGCATGTAGCACATACCATTTGGTATTACCATTATCATCTTCGCAGATGTTTTCAAATCCCGATGGTGTGCCATTATAACCATCAGAGATAATCATTTTGTTTTTGACCAGGAGTGCACCGACTTTACGGCGTTTGCAATATGAATTTTGTGCCCAAATTTCTGCCATGGCCAGGTAACGGCGGTCGAGTAGTTCTTGTTTTGTCATTTGTATGCGTTTATTATCTTTGTTTCAAATATAAGAGTTTGAAAAAATTAAAATAGTCAAACCACGCAAAAAATCACAATTTTAGTAAATTTGCAAAATCAAATAACAAAAAGTACTTTATGGAAGAGAAGGAACAAGTAAAGCAAATAGTAAATGAAATTTTTAATATCATAGAGGATAAGAAAGGCAATGATACAGTGATAATTAAGTTCAATCCTGATATAACGACGATTTGTGATTATTTTGTGATAGCAGACGCAGATTCAGAGCGTCAGCTCAAAGCTATATCTGATGGCATTCAGAGGGAGATTAAAACAAAATTTCATGTTAGACCCCTGCATGTAGAAGGAGAGCAGAGTGCACAGTGGATAGTGCTCGATTATATGGATGTTATAGTACATTTATTTACTCCTGAGATGCGAGAGTTTTATGCTCTCGAGAGATTATGGGCAGATGCTGAGCAGTTAACTAAACCAATAAATTAAACGAGATTTTATGGATAATAATGATTTGAGAAATAATAATATACCCGGCGGCAAAAAAGACGATAATAACAAAAAGAAGTTTTCGCCATTAATTTGGGTTTACCTGGCATTAATAACAGGTATAATGTTTTTGCTTATGGGTCCTAGTTTCTCGGCAGCTCCACAGCCGCTGACTTGGCCGGAGTTTGAGAAGATGTTAAAAAACAGGGAAATAGCAAAGATTGATCTGGTCAATCGTCAGTTTGCAGAAATTACTCTCAAACCCGAGGCTTTCAATAAACCGAAGTATTCGTATTTAAAGTTAAATTATCATCTTTCGGAGTCAGGTCCACATTTCAAATACACGATAACATCTCCGGATGTTTTTTATCGTCGTTTGGAACAAGCCCAGAAGGACATACCAGAGGACCAACGTGTTTATTTTCAAAATGTAACGCGTCAGAGTTACTGGAAAGATATTATAAATACGGTTTTCTTCCTGGGTATGCTTCTTCTCCTATGGTATTTTATGTTTCGTCGTGTGGGTGGAGGCTCTGGTGGTATTTTTTCTATGGGCAAGAGTAAAGCAAAGCTTTTTGATGGCAATCAGATACCAGTTACTTTTAAGGATGTGGCTGGTCTGGAAGAGCCCAAGGAAGAAGTGCAGGAGATTGTTAATTTTCTGAAGAATCCTTCTAAATACACACGTCTGGGTGGAAAGATACCCAAGGGTGTATTGCTTATTGGCCCTCCTGGTACTGGCAAGACTTTGCTTGCCAGGGCTGTTGCAGGAGAAGCAGAAGTCCCATTCTTTTCTCTGTCTGGTTCGGACTTTGTCGAGATGTTTGTAGGTGTGGGAGCTTCACGTGTTAGGGATTTGTTTGCACAGGCAAAGGCAAAGTCGCCATGTATTGTTTTTATAGATGAGATAGATGCGATAGGTCGTTCACGTAGCACAAGGGTTAGTTTTAGTTCTAATGATGAGCGTGAGAATACTTTGAATGCGCTGCTGACAGAGATGGATGGTTTCGAGCCTAACCAAGGTGTCATTGTTATGGGAGCCACGAACAGGCCAGAGATTTTGGATAAAGCTTTGCTCAGGGCCGGACGTTTTGACCGTCAGATTTTCCTTGAACTGCCGAATCAGAATGAGCGTGCAGAGATATTTAAGGTGCACACACGTAATCTGCGTTTGTGTACAGATATAAATTTAATGTCCTTGTCCAAGCAGACGCCAGGTTTTTCTGGAGCCGATATAGCTAATGTTTGTAATGAGGCAGCATTGATAGCAGCTAGGAAATCAGGAGATTGCATTGGTATGGATGACTTTATTGCTGCTATTGACAGGATTGTTGGTGGACTGGAGAAGAAAAGCAAAATTATAAGTCCTGACGAGAAACGTCGTGTCGCTTTCCATGAGGCAGGACATGCTACTGTTAGTTGGCTCACGAAATATGGACAGCCATTGATAAAAGTGTCGATTGTTCCCAGAGGCAGGTCATTGGGTGCAGCCTGGTATATGCCAGACGAGAGGGAGCTTTTTACAGAGAGTCAGTTCAAAGATGAAATATGTTCATTAATGGGCGGACGTGCAGCTGAGGAGGTTATATTTGGCGAGATTTCTTCTGGTGCTATGAATGACTTGGAGCGTGCTACAAAGCGTGCATATTCTATGGTAGCATTTCTGGGAATGAGTAAGAAGTTGCCAAACCTCAGTTATTTTGACTCATCGGGGCAGTCTGATTATACATTTCAGAAGCCATATAGCGAAAAGACGTCGGAGATTATTGATCAGGAAGTGAAGAAGATAGTCAACGAACAATATGAGCGTGCTAAAAATATCCTTATAGAAAATGAAGAACGGTTCCGGGAGTTGGCTCAACTGCTTTTGCAGAAAGAAGTTATATTTACCGATGATGTTGAGCGTATATTGGGTAAACGACCTTTTGGTAATGAACAAGAGGACGTGATAGAGGACATTATTAAGCATGCTAAAAATGAGGAAGATAGCAGTAAGCAGCCTCCTATCATAAAAGCTCCTGACAATGGGGGTGAAGAATTACACAGAGATGAATCTTCTGAAGAAAATACAACAGATCAACAGTCATAAGGGGCAAAGTCATTTGCCAGAGCTGGACAATTCAGCTTTTGCTATCCCTGAAGGTATGTCGTTAGCCGACCTTTTCAAGCGAGAGGTTGAAAAGGTCGGAGGACATGCTTGCCTATGCACTGATGAGCAGCATTTGTTGAATGAGCTTCGTAAGCTTTTTGGCCAGGCAAAGTGGCATGAGCCTTTTGCCTTTGCACCTTGGGCAATTGAAATTCTACAAAAAATAGGTTTCTCTGTACATGCTTCTTTCGATGAGTTAGAGCGTATGGATGTTGGAGTGGGTATCTGCGAATATCTTGTAGCCTGGACTGGTAGTGTGGTGGTGTCATCGGCTTTGCCAGGAGGTCGTCGGTTTAATATTTTCAGTCCGGACCTGGTAATTCTTGCACGGCGCGAACAGCTGGTACTTGATCCAGACCAGGCATTGGTTAATATTCATAGCAAATATGATCAAGCCCCATCTCAGATTACTTTAGTTACAGGTCCTAGTAAGACAGCCGATATAGAAAAAACATTGATATATGGTATGCATGGGCCTCGTTCTCTTTATGTATTTATTCTTTAACAATCAAAAACAACACTATGGATTGGTCAAAAGTGAAATCATTTGATAGCCTATATCAGGCTGAATTTCTAAAGGAAATACTTATGGAGCAGGGCATTAATGCGGTTATTGTAAACAACCGCGATAGTATGCTCTTGATTGGTGACATAGAGTTGTATGTACAGAAGGGCATGGAGGAACAGGCAAATGCCATAATAGAAGAATATTACGGTCTGACAATGATTGATTCTTTTATTTTAGAGCGCCCAGTGAGTAATTATCAGAAATTTATAGAGGGCAAAGGAATAGAAACTATTTTCAAGGAGCGCGAAGAACCATATACAGGCATTAGATTTTATGAGCTTTTTGTCAGCAATGATGATGTAGATCGGGTGAGGCCATACATTGATCCGGAAAAAATAGAAGGGTGGCGTAGTGTAGCAATTTGCCATCGTGAGCAGCAGGTGAGGTATCGTTGTATGTTTTTGGAAAATAGGGATATAGATCAAATGGTGCTCAAGGTTAAAGATATGAATTACAAGTTGCAGGATATTTATCTACTTGTACCACAGAGAGATTACCTCTTTGCCAAAGAAGCATTGAATAAGCTCGAAGGATGGGAGCCTGTTGCTGATTTCGAACAGGTACATAAAGCACAGATAAGAGAAGAACTTTTGTCAAACAGTGGGATACCAGTTATTATCAAGCAACAAGGAGGTATATTTAAGCTGTTTGTACCTGAACATGACAAGGGGGCAGCTATAGATTTGATAATGTCTCACAAGAAATGGATAAAGGTTCGTACTTATGGCTCAGTGGTGGAGGCACAAGCTGATCAGGCTAAGCTTTCGGAAAAAGGAATAGACGCATCGTTGGTAACCATGAAGGATAGCATGTTTTTGATAGGCGGATATGACCTTTATGTTAGTGATAACGATGTACAGAAGGCATTGGAGCTTCTCAGCCCTGAAGAATAAAAGATTTTGTTATGAACAAGGA
Organism: Bacteroidales bacterium; assembly: GCA_027015275.1. GTDB lineage: Bacteria > Bacteroidota > Bacteroidia > Bacteroidales > S143-33 > S143-33. The sequence goes on from JALWCU010000283.1 coordinate 8,139, forward strand.
TTTAGGAGTCAGGATAGTTTCTGCAATAGTCTTTTTGATAGTGTTTCTACTTGGATTGGTGAACAGGTGGTTTTTTCTTGCAGTGTTTAGTACTTTTATGTTTGTCATGTTGGAGGAGTTTATTGGCTTTGCAAATCTCAAGGGATACAGGCCATTGAACTCGGCAATTTACCTTTTAGGTCTGCTGACGTTTGTTCTGATATTTTTTATAGCCCAGGATTATGCAAAAATAAGTGTAATATTAGTTGCAGTGGGAGCAGTGTTTTTAGTTTTTGTATCAGAGCTTTTTCGGCAGAGCGATACGCCGATTGAGAATATAGGTTTTACTGTTTTGTCGTTGATATATATTTCACTGCCCTTTAGCCTCATGAATTTCATTGTTTTTAATCCGCAGAAAGGAGGCGCGTTTGATTATAAATTGATTCTTGTATTTTTCCTCATCATCTGGTCAACGGATATAGGTGCATATTTTAGTGGAAATTTATTTGGCAAGCATCCATTGTTCAAAAAATTCTCTCCCAAGAAGACAATAGAGGGATTTTTGGGTGGGACTCTGCTGGCCTTTGTTGTAGCATTTGCTATAGCTTTTGTCTTTAAGTTTTTTTCGTTTAATAATGCCTTTTGGTTTGCTTCGATTGTTACTGTGTTTGGTACAATTGGCGATTTGGTTGAGTCTATGTTCAAGAGGAGTGTAGGGCTCAAGGACAGTGGTAAGATTATGCCCGGACATGGCGGTCTGTTAGATCGTTTCGATAGTTCTCTTCTGTCGATTCCGTTTATAGTTCTTTATCTTTATATCCAGTAAAAAAGCAAAGAAGATGAAAAAGAAAGTGGCAGTTGTTTATGGTGGGTTCTCGTCTGAGCATGACATATCTGTTTTGAGTGGTAAGTATGTTGCTTCGGTGTTGGATAGGGATTTATTTGATGTTTATCATGTTACTGTTGAGCGTCAGGGCTGGAGAGTAAACGGAGAGTATCCGATTGACCGTAGTGATTTTAGTTTTCGCAAAGATAATGAGAAGATAAAATTTGATGTTGCTCTTGTGCTGATACATGGAACGCCAGGAGAGGATGG
>JALWCU010000284.1 GCA_027015275.1 Bacteroidales bacterium
CTATTCCTGCTGCTGCTGACCAGGAAGATTTTGTATCAATGGGTATGAATACAGCGCAGAAAAACTGGCAGATTCTCGACAATGCTTATGGTGTGCTGGGTATTGAGATGATGGCAGCTGCACAAGCAATGGATTTTCGTGATTACAAATTTGGTAAAGGTACACAGATGGCTTATGATATTATTCGTAAGTATGTGGACTTCCTCGACATTGACCGTCCTCTGTACAAAGACCACAACGCCATGAAAGACCTTGTACAAAAGGGTGAAGTGCTTGACAGCATTGAGAAGGAACTTGGCTCTCTTGACTGGATAGATGATGATTTTAATAAGATTGCTTGACAAGGTCAGTGCCATGTAAATTATAGCCAGGCAACCTACAGGGGTGCCTGGCTATTTATTCACAGTATTGCTGGTTTTTGACGTAATTCAAAATCATGCGCGAAGCAAAGTTACTGTTAATTTCTTGCAGCTTCCTACATTAAGCTTACTTATAAACTTTCCGTATATTGTAAACAGTGTCTCGCTCCACAGGGACACGGTTTGCTGTTTTTATCAGTCTGACCATCTCGCTGACAGTCATACGTGGATGTGTCTCTTCTGCACCTGCCATGGAATAAATTTTGGTGGTATCGTCAATTGTCCCGTCAAGGTCATCTACACCAAAAGCAAGGCTCATTTGTGCATTTTTTTTGCCAATATTGACCCAGTATGCCTTGAGATGTGGCACATTATCCAGGAAAAGACGAGCTACCGCATAATTGCGCATATCTTCTATTACGCTGACTTCTGGTACATAAGACATAGGATTATTCTTGTTACGGAATTTTAGCGGAATAAAAGCACTGAATCCTCCTGTCTCGTCCTGTAATTCACGAATACGCTCCATGTGAATCAGACGGTGTTCATATTTTTCGATATGTCCGTAAAGCATTGTGGCTGTGGTTTTTATGCCTATTGCGTGCGCCTGTCGGTGAATATTTAACCATACGTCCTTTCCTGGTTTGTCATGTAGCTGGCGGGCAAGCTTATCGTCTAGAATTTCTGCTCCCCCTCCTGGCATTGCACTCAGACCTGCCTCCTTTAGTATCTGCAAACCTTTTTCAACGCCCACACCAGCCTTGCGAAACATATAATGTAGCTCTATTGCGGTGAATGCTTTGAGATAGACATTAGGCAAAATCGATTTTATTCTGCTGAGCATGTCTGCGTAATAATAAACGTCATGTTGAGGATGTACGCCACCTGTTATATGTACCTCTGTTATTGGCGAATCTTTGTAGTGATTGACAATGTTTTCTATCTGGTCTAAAGTATAGTCCCAGCCACCACCTTGACCAAGCTTCCTGGCATAGGAGCAGAACTTACAATTATAAACACAATAATTGGTTGGTTCGATGTGGATATTAATATTGAAAAATACATAATCACTTGATATTCTTTCTTTTGCGTAATTTGCGATGACAGAGAGGAAGTTAAATGAGGCTTTCTGATATAAATACAGTCCTTCGTCAAAGCTTAGTCTCTGTCCGTCCAGAATTTTCTGGGCTATTTGTTCTTCTTCTTTTGCCAGATGTAGTTTGTCCAGAATTGAAATAATGTGCTCTTTGCCCAACACTGTTGTTGTCATAACTACTTTAATTTGATTTGTGCAAAAGTACTAAAGATTAGAAGTTTTAGGAAACATATTTTCCTGGTAAAACAGTTCATGTAATGCGCAACTATGAAAAATGCAAAGGCCAGGGAGATGTATGGAGTTTTCTTAGGGGGGAGAAATTAAGGGCTATCCAGAGACAAGATAAAAGCAAAGAGATGTTGTAGAAAACGTATTCTGGACAGCCCAGATATAAATAGTTATCTATCTTCGTAAACGTTTGCGCTGGTGCTCAAAAAAATATCAATCATCTCCATTCTCTGATTCAACGCCGTCATTATCTTCTATAAAATGCATAACTTGCTCTACCATGCCACGGGAACCGATAAACAAAGGCACACGCTGATGAAGTTCTGTTGGTTTTATATCAAGAATTCTTCGTCCCTTCTGGTCAACGGCCATTCCACCTGCTTGCTCTATCACGAAGCCCATGGGGTTTGCTTCATACAGTAAACGAAGTTTACCATTTGGATGCTTTTCTGTGGCAGGATACATGTAAATACCACCTTTAAGTAAATTACGGTGAAAATCAGACACTAACGAACCAATATAACGAGCGGTAAATGGGCGGCCTGACTCTTTGTCAGGTTCTTTGCAATAATCAATAAATTGTCTTATGCCCTTTGAGAATGAATGATAATAGGATTCGTTCACTGAATAAATACTGCCGCTCAGAGGTGTCTTAATATCAGGATGAGAGAGACAAAATTCCCCAATGGAAGGATCAAGTGTAAATCCATTAACTCCTCGGCCAGTTGTGTAAACCATCATTGTCGATGAACCATAAATAATGTATCCGGCTGCCACTTGTTTTGTGCCCTCCTGGAGGAAATCTTCCAGCTCTGGCTTGTGTCCGCGTGGAGTAACACGCCTGAAAATGGAAAAGATAGTCCCTATTGATACATTTACATCGATGTTTGATGAGCCATCCAGAGGATCGAGACATAGGACATACTTGGCATTTTTGGCCATCTCTGTATCATCAAAAATAATATCCTTGGTCTCTTCGGTTGCCATGCCAGCAATTTCAGAACTTCCGAACATTGCATTAATAAAACGCTCATTGGCATATACATCCAGCTTTTTTACATCCTCACCCTGGACATTTGTCTTGCCTATACTGCCCAAAATATCGACCAGTCCAGCCTGATTAACTTCCCTGTTGACCACCTTTGCCGCCAGTCCGATATGCGTCAGCAGGCGCGAGAGCTCGCCTTTGGCATAAGGAAAGTCTGCCTGTCGTTGAATAATAAATTCATTCAAAGTTA
>JALWCU010000285.1 GCA_027015275.1 Bacteroidales bacterium
TAGTATTCTCTTTGGTTTTATTTTTCCAGCCTGTGGAGGTCTCTATTCACAAGATTATAGAAAAGGCTTTGAGAGAAAAGCTATTTGTTTTTCGTAATAATTTTATATCTCTGACAAATGAGCTCGTGGGTATTCTGCCAGATGACCAGGTGCTGGTACGGGTTAGCGAGTTTATTAAAGATAATTTTCATGCAGAACAAGTATTTTTTTTCAAGCTAAACGAAAAGTCGGGCACATTCGAAGGAGTGGAAGTGGGCATAGAAATTGACTCTAATTCAGAGCTTATTTCGTTTTTGGCGACTAAAGGCGAGGTTGTCCATATCTTTGAGATTAATTCGGCGATGGTAGATGAGGAATTAGGTAGTTTTCTGGAAGATAGAAATATACAATTGATCTTGCCAATGAAACGGCGTGATGAGATTTTTTACCTAATAATGCTTGGGCAAAAGAATGATGGAACCTATTACAGTTATGATGATATAGAGAACCTTATGCTTTTTGCTAATGAGATAAATGTTTTTTTGCATCGCAATTATTTGTACAACAAAGTACAGGAAGAAAAGGAAGAGCGGGCACGTCTGGAGAAATTGGCAGCACTGGGGCAATTAACGGCAGGCATTGCCCACGAGATACGTAATCCTTTGAGTACTATTTCTACTGCCGTCGAAACGCTCAAAATGGCTGATAGTGATGACCAAATAAGGGAAAAAATGATAAAATATATTGAGGAAGAAGTCCAGAGAATGAGTAATTTAATAAATGACTTTTTGATGTTCTCAAAGATAGGCAGGGCAAATATAGAACTTTTTGATGCTCAGAATATTGCTGAGAAATTGGAAGTTTTCCTTGAATCAATATGTGGTGAAATAGCCCATGAGGTCAAGGTGAGTGTTCAGTCAGAGATTTATGTTGACAATAAGCTTATTTATCAAATACTAACAAATCTGACAAAGAATGCAGCTGAGGCAATAAAGCAACAATGCAATGAAACACAAATGCCATGCGAGCAAGGCTGGATAAGGATTAATATTGCAGAAAAAGATGATTATCTGGTTTTAATTGTTGCCAACAATGGACCCAGAATACCCAGGGAAGAATATAACAAGATTTTTGAGCCGTTCTACACAACAAAAGAAAATGGCACTGGCCTGGGATTGTCTCTGGTGGCTAATATGGTTAAAGCCATGCAGGGTGAGATGATATTGAGATCATCGCAGAAACAAACAAGATTTATAATAAAAATACCAAAAAATTATGGGAAGCAAACCTAGTATCCTTTTCGTGGACGATGAGGAAAAAATGCTGGACATACTGAAAATTAATTTTAGTCGTGATTATCAGGTGCTTATAGCACGTAATGGGCTTGAGGCAAAGGAAATTATCGAACGCCAGCCATTGGACCTGGTTATATCTGACTTGAAAATGCCTAAGATGGACGGTCGTCAGTTGTTTAGCTTTGTCCAGCAAGAATATCCTTATTTACCATTCGTCATAATGACAGCTTATGGAACAATAGAAGATGCAGTGGAAGCAATAAAAAATGGTGCGTTTGATTATATTGTCAAACCTGTAAAAATAGAGGAACTGCGCCAGGTTATAAAAAAAGCTTTGAATTACTATGAACTGGTGAGTGAAAATACACGTCTGAAGGCGAAATTAGAGAAAATCGAGGAATACCGAAAGATTGTAACAGTAGATCCTGAGATGAAAAAAGTCTTGTCTCTGGCCGAGCAGGTGGCAAAAACAGATGCAAATGTATTGATATTGGGCGAGACAGGTACAGGAAAGCAGCTGATGGCAGAATTTATTCACAATATGTCGCTTGTGGCAGATGGACCCTTTGTTGAGATTAATGCCGGTGCCATTCCACGTGAGCTACTCGAAAGCGAACTATTTGGCTATGAGAAAGGGGCTTTTACTGGTGCTGTACAGACCAAGAAAGGTAAATTTGAGTTAGCCAATAATGGTACGCTTTTCCTGGATGAGATAGGGGAGCTACCCCTTGATTTGCAGGTCAAATTGCTTCATGCTGTAGAACGTAATAAAATTGTGAGAGTCGGTGGAACAAAGGAAATTCCAATAAACGTCAGGTTAATTGCTGCTACTAACCGTGATCTGAAAAAAGAAATCGAAAACAAAAACTTCCGTAGTGATTTGTACTACAGGTTGAGCGTGGTAACACTCAGACTGCCGCCTTTGCGCAAAAGGCGAGTCGATATTCCTTTGTTGATTGATTTCTTTCTGCAAAAACATCGTCTCAAAGACAATGTAGAGTATAAGATTGACGAAGAAGCTATGTCCATATTACTTAATTATTCATGGCCTGGCAATATAAGGGAACTGGAAAATGTGATACAACAAGCAATGATATTTGCACAAAATGGCGTAATAACAAAAGCACAATTACCAGAAGATGTTGTTAATCAGAGTTTCACAATACCTTTGGACAAGGAAAGTTTTCAGAACGTGAAAAAAGAGCACATTGAAAAAGTTGTCAGTGATCTGGAAATACAGTATCTAAATAAACTTCTATCACAAACCAAAGGGAATATATCAAAGGCTGCTGAGCTGAGCGGATATAATCGCAGGCAATTACAGAATTTGCTGGCTAAACACAATATAAACACCAAGAATTTTAAGATTTAGCAGTATCGGTTGAGTTTAATGTTATATTGGAATTGTCTGGCTGCTTGCGGATATTATGTGATAATTATTCTTTGGGGAAAAATGGAATGCACAGTAATTGTATTTTATGGGAAATTTTATTTCGCATATTATTTTATTGAAAGTAAAGTAGTTGTGATTTTGCGGTCTTTTTAGTGAGAAATTTTATTTCTCATTTTTGCGTTTTCTTTTTTTGTTTTTAGTTATGTATCTTATTGTTTTATAATTAGTTATCAGTTGTGGCAT
>JALWCU010000286.1 GCA_027015275.1 Bacteroidales bacterium
ATATGATGATAAGCAATACATAGGTTACGTCAAGGGTGTTGATAATAATTTTGTCAATGTATCGGGCTTGGATACAATGATGATGTATGGCAGATTTGAATTGTATTACAAGGACAGTCCTATGGCAGTTGTAGGTGCGGGAATAGCAACTAATCTTGGGGTGCAGCTAAATTTCCTTGGTTCGCTTAAGCTTTGGTTGCCCAGACCCAAGGTACGGATTAGTTTTGATGTTTCGCAGATGTTTGTGCGTACTCATATTTTTCCGTCTGGTATTTTTGCTGTGCATAAGGATTTTGATAATAAGTATATTTTTGTGCCATTGGCTTTTTTGGATGACGCACTTGAGCTTGATACTAACACTGTTACAGGTTGTGAAGTTAAGCTCAGAAAGGGCGCTGATGTGCATAGGGTGGAGGAGACCGTAGAGCAAAAGCTTGGAAAAGGATTTAAGGTCAAGAATCGTTTTGAGCAGCAGCAGATGTTTTACAAGATTGTGCATTCTGAGCGGCTTGCGGTTATAATGATTCTAACTTTTATCATAATAATTGCGTCGTTTAATGTGATAGCCACTGTTTCTATGCTTATTATTGATAAGCGTGAGGATATTGAAACATTGAATTTCCTGGGAGCAGATAGCAAGACTTTGAAGAAAATCTTTATTAATCAGGGTTTTATTATTAATACTCTGGGCATTTTTATTGGACTGATTTTTGGCATTGCCCTGGTCTTGGCACAGAAATATCTCGGACTGTTGAAATTTCCTTCGACTACGGATTTGATGTATTTACCTTATCCTGTGGTACTTAGATTTAGTGATGTGCTTCTCACTGTGGCGATAGTATCCGTGATAGGATATTTTTCTTCATGGCTTCCAGTACGGTATTTCATCGAAAAATATTTTGGTGATGGAAAGGCCTGATCCTGAGTTAATGCGCAAGCTCGTTAAATATACGTCTATACCTTTTGAGTTTTTCATTCTCATTGGTGGCGGAGCATGGCTGGGTAGTTATTTGGATAAAAAATTTTCTACCAGTCATCATTTACTCACTGTTATTTTTGCTATTTTTGGCTTGTTTATAGGTTTTTATCATGTGTATAAATCTTTGAAAAATGACAAATTATAATAAGTCGTTGATACTGATTACTTTGGTCTCACTTGCAATAGTTGGGTTAGTTTTGGTTGTGGGGCTAAGTTTTTACAATTGGTCTTTGTGGATAGTACCTATTTTCTTTTATATTCTGACCATTTTTGTAATTCGTTTTGTGCTTAAGAAGTTGGATGATAATTTTTTGCCAATGAGAATAACTCAGGCAAGTGTGATAAAGCTTCTTGTGTCCCTTGTTTTTCTGATTTTATTCAAGCCAGTGTTAGCCCGTAGTGAATGGGTAAATTTTATAATTTATAGTGGGGTTAATTATCTGGTTTTCACTGCTTATGAAGTGAATTATTTGCTCTCTCGGCTCAAATAGCTTTTCGGAGAATAATGCGGAAGGTAGTACCTTTGCCGGGTGATGTGGCGCTGATAAAGATTTTTCCTTTGTGATAGTTTTCTATGATTCTTTTTGCCAGGGCTAGACCCATTCCCCAGCCGTGTTTTTTTGTAGTATAGCCGGGTTTGAATACTTGTCTTGCCTTGCGCCATGGCATGCCTTTGCCCTGGTCTTTGATATCGATGATAATCTTGCTATTGTCCTGGGTAACAGTTATTTTGATTATGCCTTGACCTTCCATGGCATCGATGGCATTTTTAGCCAGATTTTCTATTACCCATGTGAAGAGCGTTTTATTAATATTGACGTGGACACTGCCTTGTGTAAGAAAGCTTATTTCATATCGTATTCGTTTGGATGTTCTCACTCGCAAGTAATCGATGACTTCTTCTATTACAGCTTCCAGGTCATGTTTTTCGAGTTTAGGTTGTGTGCCAATGCTCGAGAAGCGCTCTGTTACGGCTTCGAGTCGCAGTACGTCTTTTTCGACTTCTTTGAGAAGTTGTGGGTCAAAGTCCATCATTTTTAGCATTTCGACCCAGGCGACGAGCGATGAAATAGGTGTTCCCAGCTGGTGTGCTGTTTCTTTGGACATCAATACCCATAGTTCGTTCTCTTCGGCACGTGCAGCGCTCAGCCCGGCAAAGAAAATAACTACAAGAAATATTATTACTACAATTAGCTGAATTATAGGAAAATAAAATAAAGATGTGAGCAGTCTGGAGTCTTTGTAATAGAGAAATTGCTTGTTGTTTTCGTCAAGCTTTATTTGTATGGGTTTTCGTCGGGCTTGCATTTTTTTTAGCTGGGAGTGAAGATAGCTCGTGTCTCTGGCTTTTAGGCTGTCGAGATTGGCATACGAAATTATCCTGCCTTTGTTGTCAACCAAAATAACAGGAATAGATTTATTGCTTTTTATAATATCGATAATAAGTGGACTAATCTGCTGGTTTACATCTATTTTCTGTATTTCTCTGTATGCTTCTGACCATAGCTCTATCCTTTGTTTTTCGCTTTTTGATAGCTGATGTACCAGGATAAGCGTATATACCCAGGCTGCTGCTGCTGCCAAGAACGCCAGGAAAAGAAGTATATATATGTGTATTTTTCTCATAGAAAGATATTCGACTGCTTAATATCTGATAAAACGTGCTTTTGTAACTGTTGGTTTACAGATAAAATGAAAATTAATTAATTTAGCTAAATAGAAAATATTAAAAATAAAAATTATGTCCAAAATAAGGCTTACAAAAATTTTTGAGTTTGATGCGGCTCATGCTCTATGGAATTATGATGGAAAATGCAGAAATATTCATGGACACACTTTCCGCTTGGAGGTTACTATACAGGGAGAGCCTTTGCAAAGTCCCGGTCATCCCAAGGACGGTATGGTCATGGATTATGGAGACCTGAAGAAA
>JALWCU010000287.1:0-8410 GCA_027015275.1 Bacteroidales bacterium
AAGTAAGTATTGTAGAGCCTTCGGGGATATTGTGTACTACAGAGACAGGGTTATTTGCATTGTCGAAAGTAATTCCGGATACAGGGCAAGACCAAGTACCAGTAGCTGACTGAGGGCTATTGGCAAAGAGTGTAAGTGAGTCTGAGCATATTATGGTGTCTTGACCGGCGTTGGCTTTTATCAGAGGAACGACAGTAAGAGTAGCTGTAGAGCTGTATTCGTCGCCGCCCATGTTCATGGCTTCCAGGCGGAATTGCCATCCGTCCATGGAGGTGGTGATATTTTTGACAGCCAGGTTTTGTGTGTTTACATTTGAGAAATGCTGGTCTTTGTGTAGGTCAAAGAATTGTCCTGTTCCTGTGTCAGCCTGCCATTTCAGAGAGTCGTACATGTTTGCCAGAGACGAGAAAATTATATCGCTTTGTTCGCAAGCTTTTTGATTAGCAGGATTTACGACGATTTCAGGAGCGAGTGTGAAAGTCTGTTCTTGGCTGAATTGTCCGCCTTGATAGAAGTTATCCACAGCCTGCACAGCCCAGTGATAGATAACGCCTTTTTTTAGCCCGGTAATGAAAGTGGAAGTGTCATGTCCGACATTGCCAGGTCTTGGCAGCTTAAGGAATCCAGTCTTGTGGTCAGCTGGGCAGTTCATGACATAATTGCCTTTATTATCAACCAGATAAACATTGTAGGTGAGAGCAGGTGAAGGTGTCTCAGCATCAGTGGCAGGGGACCAATAGAGAAAAGCTGTGTCGCCACTGACACGGAAATGCATATTCGTCGGCGTGGTGGGTGGCTGGTTCTTTTTTGTGGTTTTGTTCAGATATATGTGGCTGGCAAGTTTTGCTTTATCTTGGCTTATTCCTTCGCTACTGCCATGGTATCCAGTAGTAATTATATCCAGGTCTTTATCACCGTCAATATCACCGAATATTGTTCCGCCGTAGGGTGTTGGTATTTTTATTAAGTCCAGGGAATCAGGATAATAGTTTAGCAGAAGGTAGGCTGTTGTATCAAGGTTTTTCGTTATGTTAGAGATAAGGAAGTCGATTTTGCCATCATTATTAAAGTCGCCTTGAGAGATGAATTTGTCATAAAGAAGATTTAGGTTTGAATTGTCGCTATATTGGGCTACCATGGCGCCATCTATGTTATACAGAGTCTTGACCTGAGAAAAACCATTAGGGCCGTTAATTAATGCTTTAAGATAAAAATTTTCATAATTCCATCTGGAAATAGTAGTAAATATCAGATCATCCCATCCGTCGTTGTTAACGTCACTCGTTTGTATGTCCATTATAAATTCACTGTTTATCTTATAGGTATATTTTTTTGTAAAAGTATTATTTGGTTTTTGTATGTAGATGTCGATATTTCTATCATAATCTATAAGGGCAATATCTGGGAGATGATCATGATTGTAATCAATCCATACTGCCTTGAATGATTCAGGTAATTTTACATCCGAGGTATTAAATCCAGAGGCAGAATAGTGATAGATATTTGTCATGCCAGGGATGAGTATATCTGGGATTCCATCTCGGTTAAAGTCGCTCCAGTCGCTGTTTGTAAAAATGTGTGGTTCAATAGATGATATTATTTTGACAAAATTGCCATTACCAATGTTTTCTTTAAAAACGGCTTTAATTTTATTGTTGCTTGTATATGTCGAGAATACATCGAGCAGTCCATCATTGTTAAAATCATAAATATCATAATATTGCAAGGAATCTTTTTCTGAAGCGATATTGGAGTAAGGCTCAGAATTAGGGTATTTTAGAATTTCATCTTTGACCAGTAGGTCATAGTGGCTGTCATTGTCAAAATCAGCTATTTTTATACTATTACCGCTTGGGAGTTTGTAGTCTGTACAAAATTCTTCTGTACTATCATTCATAAATGTTACGAAAATGTTTTCCTTATAAATATTGTTAGATAATGTGCTATTATTTACTTTATATCCTGTGAAGGCATAGTCTTCTGTGTTGTTTTTGTCAAAGTCTGCTGTGGCAAAGCTATAAAATGAAAAGTTGCCATTTCTTTGACTAATGAGTTTTAGTCCACTGTTTTGTGTCTGTAAGTATTTAAGTTCTATTTTGTTATCGCCTTTCTGTGTTGAAATGTATAAAATAATATCTTTATACCCATCATGATTCATATCAGTAAAAATTGGATCTACTTCATATACAGAATCGGGTAGAGTTATTGTATCTTGTTTGAATCCAGTGCCTTGCTGATTTATATAGAAAACTTTGTTTTGGACAAGCCCCTCATATCCGTCAGGATCAACTATAATATCATCGTACCCATCATGGTTATAGTCAATAGGATATGCATATTGAATGACTAAGTTTTTGTCAAATCCAGAATAATGTCTTTCTGTAAAGGTATTGTTGCCATTGTTGATAAAGAAGTGCCCATTAGTAAGAATATCTGGATATTTGTCGTTGTTAAGGTTTAAGCTTACAGCCTGATCCCACCATGACCATGATTCTGCTGGAGGCAAAACATTTACATAAGCCGTAAAGTTAGTATCATTATTGATAAATAATATGTTTACTAAATCTTCTTTTGACTCACCAAATACGAAGAAGTCAGGTTTAGCATCGGCATTAAAGTCTGCTATTAACAAGTTATCTATATGCATTGTATCGCCTGATATAAGAGTATCAAGCTTGAAGCTTAGATTGCCTTGATTGTATCCTATAATTAAATTGTTGTAATAAGTAGTAAACAAAATATCGTCAAGTCCATTGCCATCAAAGTCTGCGCTATCCGTAGCTATGTGAAGTGCATTTATATTAGTTAGTTGTTTAGTAAAATTTTTATAGCCTGTGTTTAAATAAAATAATAGTTTTTGGTGTCTGTAATTGTCATCAGAATAGTTATTAGGAGTATAAATTGATAAAATATCTGGATATCCATCGTTATTATAATCCCCCACTGCTATCTGTGTCCTGTAATCTCCTACATCTAAATCATCGTATTTGACGAACATTGAAGTATCGAGTGAAGACGACTTATGCCTTATTAGCTTTCCTTGTTTGTTATTAATATATTCCAGGGCTAATGGAAGATCGTAAAAATAGTTTTCTGAATATTCTGTAACGTTATCATAGTCATTACTTATAATACTTTTCCCAAAGAAGAGAGCGTCTGGATATGAATCACCATTAATATCAAAGAAATCAGCTATTTCGAATATTCCTGGTAGCTTTGGGTTCTCTATCTCTTGCTGGAAATATAATGAATCGGCTATATATTTATAAGTTTTTACACAGTAAAATCCAACGTTATATCCGATAAGTTCTATTAATAATTCTACTTTGCCATCCTTATCCAGATCGGCAGTGTCTATAGCTACTGGACTATATCTATAATGCGAAATTTTTTTTGTTATGGAATCTACTTGTACTTTGCCTATGCTAAGTAACGTATCAGTATCGAAGTCGCCAGTTGAAGGGTTATACTCGAAGGATATTACTTTTGTATTTGTATCTGGACCCCATGTATCAATTATATTTGGATATGAGTCCTGATCTATATCTGCTATGGCTATGATATTTGCAGTATTAGTATTAAAGGTTTTCACCAAGCTAAAGGTGCCATCCCCATTATTTTTGTATAAATAATATTTTGAGTAGCTGTATGTGCCTAAAAGCAGATCATTTAATCCATCTTTATTGTAATCAAGAGATTTAATATTACTAAAATTACTTGGTACTGGTGAGAAGATTGTATCATAGTCTGGTTTTGTAAAGGTGCTATCACCATTATTAATGTACATAAAATTGGTATTCCATGTCAGGAATAAGTCTTTGTCCCCATCGCCATCGTAATCAATCCAAAAAAAATTGTGGTTAAAGAAGGCATCTAACTCATTTGGAAGGTTGGTATTATTGACTACATGCAGCCCTTTGCCGCTATCATTGTGATAAAGCAGAGTAGTGTCTTGTGATAACTTAGTATAGCCATTTATGATAAGATCATCATATCCATCCCCGTCAAAATCGCCCCAGGACATTCCATCAATAATCAGAAACTCAGGTAGCTTTATTTTGGACTTTATAAAAGTGCCATTTCCATTATTAAGATAGAGACTTAGTTTGTATGTGTTTGCGTTATACAATAATAGATCCTGATCTCCATCCCTGTCAAAGTCTGCGTGTGCTTCCTTAGTAGCATAAGGCAGGTCCTGAGAATAGACAGAGGCAAACATAGAAAACATAATAGACAGAATAAGTATAAAATTTTTCATTGTCCCAGGTGTTATGTTTTTATGGCTGTGCCAAACCAAAACTTAATGAAAATTAGGAACTTTGTGTTATGCCTTTTGGTCAAATGACCATTTTAAGAGATGATTATTCAGATTTTGGATGACGAAATAATCGTTTTAATAGATTAAAGATGTAATAGGTGCGTACAATTGACTGGGTTCGTCGGGAGGATAAAACTGAATAGTTTGTCCTGACCGTATTTTGTGTCGGCGTTGTGTGGTGGGAAGACCGCTATTGTCTCTGGGCTAAACGTCTGAGATTTAGCATGGTTTTGTAGGGACTTTCGCTGATAAAAGTATTTATTATCCAAGCTGGTATGTTCTGCGGATCTGAGAAGAATTGATATGTAACCTTTGTTTTGCTTTTGCCCAGGGGCTGAAGTAGCCAATAGCCATGGATTTTTTTTATTCGTATTTTGTCTTTTTGTTCAGGATATGCGCTGCTTGCGCTGGTAATAATGATTTTTATTGCGCCACCACCGAGATGCTCAATTGTGTTGAGCGTGACAAGGTCTCTGTCTTTTATTCCGTGCCCCAGATGTATTACTTCGTAGCTGATGTAATAGTTTTTGCCAGATTTTAGCTCTTTTGTGTAAATGACTTTGTCAATCCATGCAGCAGCATCTTCCACGTTGCGTATTATACGGAATACTTTGTTTATAGGCGCATTTATTGTTGTAAGGGTTCTACATTCTTTGAGCTTGCTGCCCGCAACGGGTCTTGTATAGACTTTTATGGCATTTTTCTCTTTTGTAAATGTCCAGGTATTTTGCCCAGATAAGTTTATTGTAAATACCAGAATGATTGAGATAAACACAAACTTTTTCATAATGAAAAATAGTTGACTTTTAGACTAATTTAGTAAAAAAGTTTGTTTATGTGAATACGTTTTGACGTAATGATTTTTTTAAGAGTAAAAAAAAATGATTTTTAATAAGTTAGCCTTTAAACCACGTTTTTTTTGTTTTAAGCAAAAGATTTTCAGCCAAGAGCAACATCGAGAATCATCATGATAACAAAGCCAGCTATTAGTCCAAAGGTCGAATTATGAGTATTTTGGCTAAGTTGTGATTCTGGTATAAGTTCTTCGACAGTAACATAAATCATAGCACCAGCTGCAAAAGCCAAGGCATAAGGCATAATGTGCGAGACCAGTGTTACCAGAAGAGCGCCGATAACAGCGCCGATAGGTTCGACCAGTCCTGAGTATTGTCCGTACATGAAGCTTTTCAAGGGTTTGGCGCCGCTCGATCTGAGAGCGGCAGATACGGCAAAGCCCTCAGGAAAGTCCTGAATGCCAATGCCAATGGCAAGGGCTATAGCGCCGAGCATAGCCTCGGGCGTGCCGATCAAGTGGGCGCTGCCAAAGGCAACGCCCACAGCCAAACCCTCGGGTATATTGTGCAATGTTATGGCAAAGACAATCAAAGCTGTTTTCTTTAGCTTGGTCTTGGGCCCTTCTGCCTGTGATTCGTCATAGCCCAGATGTAGATGTGGTGTTACCTTGTCCATTAGCCACAGAAAAATAGCGCCCAAGATAAAGCCTATTGTAGGCGGTAGCCATGGAATCATGCCTGCCTTTGCCGAAAGTTCAATTGACGGATTCAGCAGAGACCAGAAACTGGCAGCTATCATGACCCCGGCTGCAAATCCGAGCATTATTTCCATTGGTCCACGACGAAGCTTGTGGAAAAAGAATATCAGTGCCGCACCCAGTGCTGTCATGAGCCATGTGAAGCTACCGCCTATGAGTGTTTGTATTAGATAATGTTGACTGAGTAAGAATTCTTTCATTTTTGTGGGCTTTTTTTTTCAATTGGTGGGATGTAATTGAATTTAGGCTGTACCATTTGTTGCATAAATAGGTCATAAATTCGGCGATATTCGTCTTGCCATGAGTAAGCATGCTTGAAATCATGTCTTTCGACTGGATAAGGTGTTATGTCCCAGTTGGTTTTATGAAGTTCTATTAAACGCTCAGTCAGCTGGACAACATCCTGGTAATGTACGTTATCGTCTATCATTCCGTGTAGGATTAGCAGTCTGCCTTTCAGTCCCTGGGCGAAATAAATAGGCGAACTTTGTCTGTATGCTTGTGGGTCTATTGTTGGCAGGTTCAGAATGTTTGCTGTGTAGCCATTGTTGTAATTTGCCCAGTTTGTTACAGAGCGTATTGCTGCACCACAGCAGAAGACATCACCGTCTTTGAACATAGCCATCAGAGTCAGGAAGCCGCCATAAGAGCCGCCGTAAATGCCAATGCGTTTTGGGTCAATACCGTATTTTTTGACCAAAAAATGAGCTCCATCCACAAGGTCTTCCAGGTCTTTGCCGCCCATGTGCCTGTATATTGCTGTACGCCAATAACGGCCATAGCCTTCGCTTCCGCGGTAATCAATGTCCATGACAGTGAAGCCTTTGTCTGCCAGTAGATTATGAAACATGTGCTCTCTGTAGTAATATGACCACCAACGGTGAGCATCTTGCAAATATCCTGCGCCATGCACGAATAGAACAGCTGCGCTGTTTTTCACGCTGTCAGCAGGTAGGAACAAACGAGCATGCACGGTGTCTCCATCACGGTCAACAAAAGTTATAATCTGCGGCTTGCGCCAGTGGTAGGATTCGTATGCTTTTGTTGTGCTGTGCGTTATTCGGCGAGCTATGGATTTGACGTTATTGGGCTTGAGATATATTTCCCAAGGTGTGATAGAATTGGAATAACGTAGTGCAATGTGCTTGTAATCAGGTGAGAAGAAAACTTGATTATTGCCAATATGGTGGGTTATGATTTGCATTTTGCCGCCGCCCATAGGCATTCGGTATAATTGTCTCTGACCTGGTTCTATTTTGTTTGAGACCAGATACCAGTATTTTTTTGTAGGATAAACATTGTAAATTTCAAATCTTCCATGTGTAAGTTGTTTCTTTTGTCCAGTTTTGACATTATAAGTGTAGAGATGCGAATAACCAGTGCGTTCGGACTGAAACCAAGCTATATCTTTCCCTGGTACCCAGCCCCAGTTGCCGCCGCCTGCATACCAATCGCTAATGCCAGGTCCGCCTATCCATGCTGTGTCTGTTTGACGATCAATTACCTGTGGCGTGCCTGTTGCCAGATTGACGAGTAATATCCAGCGGTCTTTGTTGTCCTGGCTACGTGTAATCATTAGCGCGTATTTGCCATCATCAGACCATTTGATTTGGCTATAAGTGAGAGAGCGTAGTCCATGGAAATGTCCTTTGTAAGGCTGGGGCCAGTCTTTTATGCCATTGATGCTGGAAATATTGAGCTGGTAAGTTGTATCTTTCTGACGGTCATAAATATAGAATGTGCTTTTGACATTGACAAAACCCACTTTTGCGCGTGATGTTTGTATTTTTACCTGTCCGTCTGCCGTGATATAATGCGGTACTGCCGTTAGCAGAGCCTGATAAATAACTGCCGTATAAGTTATAAAACGTTGGTCAGGACTTAGCTGTAAATTTCTTATACTGCTGGAAAGGGCCAAGCTTTGTGGCAGGGCATCGAGATTATCGCCATATCTTGGATTTTTTTTTACCACATCAAAGAACTTGCTGTTTTCGTTGCACAACCATTTTGACTGCTCTTGGAATGTTAGTGTATCTTCTACTGTTGGGGCTTTCAAATAGGTAAGCTGCAATGTTTTCTTGCTTTTTATGTCATAGGCAAACAGATTGTTGCCGCTCTGAAAGATTATTTTTTTGCCCGTGACAGTGAAAGTCGGATTAAACTCATATTCTTTTGTTTCTGTTATCTGCTCTGTTTTGTGGTCTTTGAGTCTTAGCAGATAGATATCCCCGTTTTTGGAATAAGTTACCATAGCTCTATCTGGTGAGAAGTTGTAGCTCTGGGGTATCCTGTTTTTTAGTTCGTCTCTGCTAAGCTTATGTATTTTGTTGTCTTTTAGACTGTAAGCATACCAGGACATAGATTGCTCTTTATCAGGATTCCACCTAAAGTAAATGACGTCGGATGTGGGTGCCCAGTATAAATTTTCTGGCCAATATCCGACAAAGTCTTCGCCTTTCATAATTTCAAACAGGTCCAGGTTCTGGGCATAGAGACCCATGGAAGCGAGGGTTAATAACAGCAGCAAAAAGCGTTTCATA
>JALWCU010000287.1:8420-9133 GCA_027015275.1 Bacteroidales bacterium
AATCTTTTTTTGTTTTAAAATTAAAAATTTTGTTTCAAAAGCCAATTAGTGCTGATTGTCGTTTTCATATTGTTGGAATTTGATAATATCTGTTCCCCCTTACGCTTTCTACTGTGGTCTGGTTCTGCGAGTACATCGGATAGTCGCGATGCGTCGAAGTCTGTCTGTTATCGTTGTGGTTAGTCGCTGATAAAGCAACCGACCTTTCCTTTGCGTCAGGTCATGCGATGACACTGAAATAAAACAAAGCCCTGATGTGTGTTAGTCGTTGATGTTTGTGGGACGCTGAAGGGGCAACCTTAAAGGTCGAAGACCTTTAAGGTTATAATGCGGTTGGCGGCGCATTTGCGAAGCAAAAAATTATCGGATCTGATGTTTTTTAGACACCGATTTCCATCGATGCTTACATAACGGATTTCCCTACGGGAAATATCGGATCTGATATTTTTTAAACATTTTGTTTTTGAACTTCCGGATTTTTAGGTTGGGCGTTTTGTGTAATTAACTTTGATTGAATATTACGAGGTTGAGATTGAATTTCAGAATCAACTTGCTGATTTTGATGTAAATTTTGTTGTCAAAGTCAGTGAGTTTTTTTGTAGTAGGCTATCATTTGGTTTGTAAATTCTTCGGCAAGGCGGTTTTGGTCAGACAAAATTGTCGGATCTGATATTTTGACAATTTGTTGATTGTCTGAAAAATATGATAAACTC
>JALWCU010000288.1 GCA_027015275.1 Bacteroidales bacterium
TACCTAGTGAATTGCCTATTTCGTACAAAAGTGTAATATCCTGAAATGCCTGGGGTGTAATATATTTAGCCTGACTCTTAACTATGACAAGTTTTATGAGTGGTTTTATAACTCCTTGATATTTAGCGTATATTACATTGCGAAGTTGAATGTTTTTTGTACCCACTGTCAACTGAAATTGCGCATTAAAAGGTATTGTGGTCGCAATAATTGGCGCACCAGCCTTGGCACTACCTCCCAAGAATATAGCATCATACACGGCTATGAGTGAGCTCTCGCCAGGTTCCTCCTGCCTATATTTCTCCGGTACAGGTAGAGCCTTTTGCAGGTATTTGAGCCATTTAACGTATTGATTGAGTTTCTGACTGAGGCTATCATCTTTAATGAGCACAAGAGACTGATAGTCTGCTTTGATATTAAGTAGTTTGTCTATGGTAATATCTGTGGGCCCGAAAATGAATTCTATCCTCGAGCCGAGGTTGATGAATTTTTTGTAAAAATTATAGTATTTATCGGTACGCAAAGCAGAAGTAAGGCTACTTAGATAACTGCTAAAAGCAGTATCTTCGGTGAGCCTTTGGGCCCGCTTTATATAGTAAATTGCTGAATCAATGTAATTTTTGAAAAAGATATGATAAGGAATGCACATTAGTTTGCCTTGCCTATCACGCCGAATCATTGTATAATGACTGAATTTACATGTACTTGTGAAGTCGTAAAATTCTGATATAAGCATATCTTGAGGATAAAAATACGCACCTTTGGGTTTACTGGGTATTCCTTCTATAAACGGTAAATTATTGTGAAAAATATCCCATGGACCAAAATTTATCTTAAATCTGAGCCTTTTCTTTTTGTCCTTGAGTGTGTAAAGAAGTGAGGCATAGTCCCCGGCATTCTGTATGAGGTAAATTGAGTCTGCATATCTGGCTGCTCTGACAAGATTGATGATAATCTGTTTTTGGTTGTTATCGAGTTTATTCTCTGGGGTGTATAGATTTACTCGGGATAGAGAGTAATCACCAAAATCTATGACATTATGTGTTGATATTTTATCCTGTTGGCAAGAATAAAGCAATGATAAGGACAAGAAAAGAACGAGAAGATAAATTTTTTTCATTGTACTGTTGTTTACATAACTTTGCTTTAAACAAAAATAGTCTATTTTAGACAAATTTCCTTTAAAATTTAACAAATGCGAATAGTTTTTTTTGGTTCAGCGGATTTTGCTGTCGAAAGTCTCAAGCATATTTTAGACTCTGGTTTTAATGTTGTTGCAGTTGTTACTTCTCCTGACAAACCGGCCGGACGTGGGCTCAAGCTCCGAAGCACTCCAGTCAAAAGGTTTGCCCAGGGACGTGGACTGCCAATTTTGCAGCCACAAAGATTAAAAGATCCAGAATTTGTGCATCAATTACAGGAATTGAGACCTGATCTACAGGTGGTTGTGGCATTCCGTTTTTTGCCACGCCAGGTATGGGAACTGCCACCCCTGGGAACCATAAATTTACATGCCTCTTATTTGCCTGATTATCGCGGTGCCGCTCCTATTAATTGGGTTATTATCAATGGCGAAAAATATACAGGTGTTACCACGTTTTTTATAAATGACAAAATTGATACTGGTAACATAATTCTTCGTCGAAAAGTGCCAATTGAAGATACAGATACAGCAGGCTCTTTGCATGAGAGATTAATGATTCAAGGCGCTGAGCTACTTGTTGATACGATTAAACTTATCGAGCAAGGTAAAGCCCATGTCATTGATCAGACAGTGTTGGAAAAAGATTCTGCTACATTACACACAGCCCCAAAAATCTTTATGGATAATAGCCGTATTAACTGGCACAGTCCAGCACGCAAAGTTTATGACTTTATACGTGGTATGAGTCCTTATCCTGGTGCATGGACTGTTTTGACAGACAAACACACAGGCAAGAGAGTGGAAAATGTAAAAATATACTGGGCCGAGCCTTTGCAGCAGGCACACAACTATACACCCGGCCAGGTGATAACTGATTATAAATCATTTCTCAGAGTAGCTACCCAAGACGGGTTTGTTGATATCCAGCAGATACAAATGCCTGGGAAAAAGAGGCTCAAGATACACGAATTTTTGCGTGGCTTTAAGCTGGAGCAGCCTTTTTTTGAATAAAATTTTATACATTTGTCCTTACCTACGTTAAAAAAAAAGTATAATGAAAACATTGGATATTATACTACAGGTTGTGGAGTATAAAAGCCTCGATGAATTGTCTGAAGAGGAACAAAACCTTGTCGAACGTGCCATTGATGCTGCTCAGAATGCTTATGCCCCATATTCAGGTTTTCGGGTTGGTGCTTCTGTGCTTTTGGACAATGGAGTGGTGATTATTGGCAATAACCAGGAAAATGCAGCCTATCCATCTGGCCTTTGTGCCGAACGAGTAGCTCTTTTTGCTGCTGGTGCACAATATCCTGAGGTTCCTGTGGTAGCTATGGCTATTGTGGCAATTAATAACGGTCAGGTTACTAATAGCCCTGTTACCCCTTGCGGAGCTTGCCGACAGGTAATGATAGAGACAGAAGTGCGCTTTGAGCACCCTATTAAGTTAATTCTTTACGGAAAAGAAAATATCCTTGTCGTTGACAGTGCACGTAAGTTATTGCCCCTTAGCTTCACATCTGCCAAACTAAAACCATGAGTTTATGAAACGTGCCTTTACTATTTTTATGCTTTTATCTCTGGCTTTTGTTGCCTCTGCTCAGTTCGATTTTGTAGAGCGCACTCCTGCCCAGGTTACACGTAATGAGTGGAATTTGACTTTTGTGCCGCAATATGTCTTTTTTAATGGATTGCGCTTTGACCTGGAGCATGTTAATGCTCGTCGAGCATGGGTCATATCCCCACGTTTTTATTACCTTAAGCGTCAGGCACATCCTATTACTTATTCAGATGCATCTCTAACTAAGCTCACAGGCACTGGCTTGAGTGTTTACCGCAAATTTATTAAGTCCTCTACCGAAAAATACTTGGGCTACTGGGCAATAGGCATGGGACTTAGCTATTTGCGTCTGGGATATGAGGAATATACATGGGTTGCCAAGAAACTCTATGATCAGACTGTTTATGATTATGAGATTGCTGACAGACAAGGAGCTTTGCTGCGTATGGAAGTGGAGGCTACCATGGGCATAGAGCATAAATTGTGGAATTTCTTCATTATAGAGCCTTATGCAGGTGTGGGATACCGATACACTATCCCTTTTTTGCCTGATGACACCAATCCATTTGATAATGTCTTTGGATATGGATATAGTGGTCCTTTGTTTATTCTTGGTGTGAAATTAGGTTCGGGGAAGTCTCTGTCTCAGAGTCAGTTTTAATTTCTTCTTTTTGCTCGAATGAATATAATTTATACTTCTCTGGTGCGAATTGGTGTTTCCATCTACGATGTGACCACAGCCACAGTTCTGGTTTTTCCCTTATAGCATGCTCTACGCGCTGCATGTATTTCCATGTAATATAGCCTTTGGGAAGTCCTTTGGGATTATCGATGAGCGTTTCTATTCTTACATTGTAACGCCCACGGTCTGTTTTTTTCATATCAAAATACAAAACAGGTAAATTATACCGTTTGGCGTATAGTTCTAAGCCATGCAGTGTAGCAGTAGGAATACCAAAGAAATTGACCCACAATGATTTATCAGGATTTGGAGGATTCTGATCTGATAGCATCACAACACAAAAGGGTTTATTGCCATGTGTAAAGCTGCGACCTGTGATGTCTATGGAGACCATGCGAGTCCCATGCTTTGTACGTTTGCGTTTGATAAAAGCGTTAATCTTGACATTATGAATGGGTTTGTATAAAACAACTATCTGTGGTCTGAACCAGTATGGGGAACTGAGGGGACCGAGTTCCCAGTTGCCTATGTGAGCACCGGACATGATGATATTTTTGCTCATGTAATAGTATTTGTTAAGCTCCTCAGGATTTTCCACAAAGAAACGGCGTTGTAGCTCTTCCCGGTCTAATGAAAAGAATTTAAGGGTCTCGAGGAACATGTCAGCTAGGTGACGGTAATACTTTTTGGCTGTTTGTTCGATTTTCTCTTCTGAATACTCAGGGAAACATCTGTGCAGGTTTTCGTAAACTACATTGCGTCTGTACTTTGTTATTTTATAGAGTACCACATACAGAAAATCAGAAAGCTTGTACAAAGTTTTGAATGATAGCCATTTAGATATTTGATATGCTATGCGAAAGAATAAATACTCAATCATTTTTGTTGTCTTTTTTGACTTTAATCTGTTTGCGTCCAAAGGCATCAAAGTCCTGGTTGAGGCTATTGATAATCTCCAATAATTGTTCTTTTCCGCGTCCAGTAACAGCCGAGGTTATGACCAGTTCTGGTAGCTCTTCCCAGTCTCTCAGCATTGCTTTTTTGAACAGCGTGATATTATGTATAAGCTGGTTGTTAGATACTTTGTCAGCCTTTGTGAAGACTATTAAAAAAGGAATCTGGTTTTTCCCAAGGTTCTTGATAAATTCCAGGTCATTTTTCTGTGGCTCCAGGCGTGCATCCACCAGAACAAACAGAACCATCAGACTCTTGCGATTACGCAGATAATCAAAAATCATTTTTTGCCATTGGTCGCGGTCTTTTTTCGAGACCTTTGCATAGCCATATCCTGGCAAATCTACCAAATACCATCTGTTATTAATCAGAAAGTGATTAATACTACGGGTTTTGCCTGGCGTTGATGAAGTTTTTGCCAGATTTCTGCGCCCAACTAGCATGTTAATTAGCGTTGATTTTCCCACATTACTACGCCCTATAAAGGCATATTCAGGGTAAATATCAGGGGGTAAATCATCCTTTGAAAAAGACGACTTGATGAATCTGGCATCTGTAATTTTCATACTCTTAGCTTTAATAACTACAAAATTATTCAATTTAACACTATTGTCAACGGCCTTTTAGGAATTTTATCATAAATAAATTTGCATGCTACCTCGAGCAGAATTGCTGTCGCAAAGCAGTGAACAAAAAAACCGCTGATTGCAAGAACCAGCGGTTTTTGTTCGGTTTATTTAGGCTGTAATTAGCTCTTTTCTTTGAACTTGTATAGAATATTCTTAATTGTCTCGACTATTTCTTGCGTCTTGTCTTTGTCGCTTGCTTCTACAACAAAGCGCATGTAGGGCTCTGTATTAGAAGGGCGAATATTAAACCACCAATCTTTGTAATCAAGGCGGAATCCGTCAAAGTCGAGAATACGCATAGGTTTTTCCTTGTCAATGAAGTATTTAACGACAGCAAGCATAGCTTTTTGCTTGTCTTCGATATACATGTTAATCTCGCCAGAATTATGATAGCGATTAATCTGATCAATAACCTCAGAAATTTTCATGTTTTTCTCTTCCTTGAAGTAACGCACCACTTTGAGTATGTGCAGGGAAGCGAGAAGTCCAGAGTCGGAATGGAAAAAGTCGCTCATATAATAATGACCAGCCAGTTCGCCACCAAAAACAGCATTTAGCTCTTTCATCTTTGGTACTGCATAAGCACGTCCCACACGCCAAGTGTGTACGCGTACATTCTGCCATTTTTCTGTAAGATATTCAGCTACAGAACGTGAGCAGCGTATGTCCTGTACGACATCGCCTCCTGGTATTTCTTTCAGATCAAAGTAATAATGGCCCATCAAAGCAATAATTAAATCAGGCGAGATGAAGCGGCCAAGATCATCGATAAACATCACGCGGTCTGCATCGCCGTCATATATGACGCCGATATCAAGATTTTTTTCTTTAACAAGGTTCTGAATGTCAACCAGATTCTCTTTTTGCAAAGGATTGGGCTCATGCCCTGGAAATTCGCCATCCATCTCGTCATTTACATACCAGGCAAATTTGCCAAACAGGTATTTGATAAGCAGAGCAGACATACCATTGGACAGGTCAAAGCCAATACGCATGCCACGAAAATCAACCATGTGTTCCTTTAGAAAGTTGATATAGTCTTCTTTGACGTTTAGTTTTTTTTGTTCGCCTTTATATGGGGATACGACAATTTTTTCGTTTTCGACCATTTGTTCCAGGTCTTTTAGTCCCTTGTCATAGCCAATGGGCAGGGCGCCAGGACCTGAGATTTTTAGTCCGTTATATTCGCGTGGATTATGTGAAGCTGTAATCATCACAGAGCCAAGGAAATTGTATTTAACAGTGGCATAATAGACCATAGGAGTGGTTGACAGTCCAATATCATAGACATTGGCACCAGCGTCTGTTATACCCTTTGTAAGGTATGCGAAAATTTCGGGTGATGATGTTCTAACATCGCGACCAACTAAAATCTTGTCTGTCATCAATAGTCGTGGTAGAAAGAATCCAATTTTATAAACATCCTCTTTGTTAAAGTCTTTGTTGTACACACCACGAATGTCATAAGCGTGAAATGCTTTCATAGCTGCTTTTTGTTTTTAATAGTTAAACCCTTATTTTTTAGTTTTTTGATTGTTTTATAGTCAGTAAGATCAATTGTCAAAGGAACAATTGCTGTGTAATTATTCTTTATAGCCCATAGGTCTGTGTCTTGGGCATCAGGCTCAAAGTTAAAAAAATTTCCAGTTAACCAATAATATTTTTGCGGCCTTCCAGGATGCGTGCGCTCGACGAACTCTTCTTTCCATACTGCATGAGCCAGACGTGTAATCTTAAATCCTTTGCTTTCAGTGGGCTCTATATCGGGAAAATTAACATTCAGACAAAGAGTCTCATCATCTTCTCTCTGGCCACTGAGAACTTCCTCTATCAAAATGTTTGTATGTTCTATTGCCAGTGACATATTGGCATTTGGGTCAAAAGCTTCGTATGATAGGGCCATTGAATTAATGCCATTGAAAGCCCCTTCTAATGCTGCACCTACAGTCCCTGAATAATAGGAATTAATCGAATAATTAGGTCCATGATTTATTCCAGATAGAATAAGATCTGGCTTGCGTGTGAGGATATTATTAAGTGCGAATTTGACACAATCAATGGGAGTCCCAGTCGTAACATAAGCTTCAACGTCTTGAGAATAAAAATTCTCTAAAGTGTTGACATATATAGGATTATCTAAGGTTACGCTATGTGATTTCCCTGACCATGATTTCTCTGGTGCTACCACTACGACATGACCGAATTTGCGAGCAATATCTATCAATATCTGGATGCCACGGGCTCTGTAGCCATCATCATTGGTTATTAAAATAAGCTTTTCCATTCAATAGATTTATAGTTAATTAGTCCCACGAAAATAGAATTTTTTATTAAACCCAAAAATATTTTTCATCCAGTGCCTCTCAGAATTAGTTGTGGAGGTCAGCTCTTGTCTCTTTTAATTCTTGTAAATGGGCAATATAACGGGCAAGAATAAAGAAGTAATCAGATAGACGGTTGAGGTATTTGATGATAAGACTTTCAATTTTTCCCCTCTCGCTTAGCTCTACAGTATAAGTCTCTGCTCTGCGGCAAACACTACGTGCTATATGTATAAAAGAAGTCTCTATAGTGCCTCCGGGCAGAATAAAATATTTTTGTTCTGGTAAGAGCTTTTCGTATTTATCTATTTGAATTTCAATTTTTTCTATATCATCTTCTGTAATATTAGGCAGGCGGTCAGATAATTGTCCTTTAGTGCATGCTAACATGGCAGAAATTTTAAACAGGTCATTCTGTATCTGCAAGAGAAAGTTTACAATAGGTTTTGGAATAACTTGATATGAACGGATAAGACCAATATATGAGTTGAGTTCGTCTATGCTACCAAGAGTTTTTATCCTTGTATCTGACTTTGATAATTTTATTCCGCCGAAAAGATGTGTCTTGCCTTTGTCGCCTTTTTTTGTGTAAACTGACATTTTGTCTTAATATTTTTTAGTTCTGTGACAATTATTTGCCTTTTCAAAGATAATAAATCCAGCGAATTTATACTAATAAAAACTGTAAATTATTGTTTATTAGTGTGTTACTTGTTTGATGCACATTGAAAAAAGGTTTTGTTGGCATAATGATTGATAAAAAGGTGCAGAACAAACAAAAAAGGAGGTAAAAACTATGAGCAAGATAATAGGTATTGACTTGGGTACGACAAATTCTTGCGTTGCTGTGATGGAAGGCAACGAACCTGTTGTTATCCCCAACAGCGAAGGCAAGCGTACAACACCTTCGGTAGTGGCTTTCACAGAAGAAGGTGAAATAAAGGTTGGAGAGCCAGCAAAGCGTCAAGCCATTATAAATCCACAAAGAACCGTATTCTCTATCAAGCGTTTTATGGGACGTAGCTATGATGAAGTAACAGAAGAGATTAGGCGTGTCCCTTATGAAGTAGAGCGCGGTTCTAATAACACTCCACGTGTCAAGATCGGAGACCGCCAGTATAGTCCGCAGGAGATTTCTGCTATGATTCTGCAGAAAATGAAGAAAACAGCAGAAGAATATCTCGGACAAGAGATCAAAGAAGCTGTTATTACTGTTCCTGCGTATTTCAACGATAGCCAGCGTCAGGCTACCAAAGAGGCAGGCGAGATAGCAGGACTGACAGTTCGGCGTATTCTCAACGAGCCTACAGCAGCAGCTTTGGCTTATGGCCTGGACAAAGCTGGTGAAAAGAAAATAGCTGTCTATGACTTGGGTGGCGGTACTTTCGATATTTCCATACTTGAGCTTGGCGATGGTGTGTTTGAGGTTAAATCTACAAGTGGTGATACACACTTAGGTGGTGATGACTTTGACCAGCGTATCATAGACTGGCTCGCCGACGAGTTCCAGCAAGATACAGGCATTGACCTGCGCAAAGATCCAATGGCTTTGCAGCGTCTCAAGGAAGCTGCCGAAAAAGCTAAGATTGAGCTTTCGAGCACACAACAGACAGATATTAATCTGCCGTATATTACTGTCAAGGATAATGTCCCACAGCATCTTGTCAAAAAGCTTACACGTGCCAAGTTCGAGGCTCTTATAATGGACTTGGTCGAAAAGACTATTGACCCATGCCGTATAGCACTTAAGGGTGCTGGCCTCGAGGCAAAGGACATTGATGAGGTTATCCTCGTGGGTGGTTCTACTCGTGTGCCACTGG
>JALWCU010000289.1 GCA_027015275.1 Bacteroidales bacterium
TTTCTGATGAGAAGCCCAGTCCTTTGCGCCGCTGTTTCATAGCTGGTTATCCAATAACCGTGGAATTTAATCCATATTATAACCCATTGCTTCCCACTCGTGTTGTCATAAAATTGAGAGATTCCAGAGGAAAACTTGTCCCAGCACGTTTGTTAAAGGCAGCCAATGACCCAAATCATAAACTCAGTCCTTATCAGTACGCATTGATACCCAGGAAAGTTTTGATGCCAGGCGAGCTTTACCACGTATATCTTAGTTATAACCAGGGTAGAATGAAACGCAAAAAATCATGGAGTTTTGAGACAGTGTCCTATCCAAGTCTCTATATTGTCAATGGCCAGAAAACTTTGTACGTGCCGTCGCCAGCTGAGTTTTATGTAATGATAGTTCCCAAGACCTGCCGTGATACTGTGTTTAATGATTTGCAAGTAAAGTATTCTGCTGATTATTTCAAGGTCGATTATGTCAATTCTCTTTTTTTGAAGATTGATATTGGTGGACGCACAGACCAATTTGCACAGTTACAGATGAACAATGGTTATAGTCTGCATATAATTATTCTTTGAGAGTAACTTTTTGACCTTGTCTTTCGTCTTATCACTGAAATTTTTAAACAAAAGTATAATGATGCGTAGATTTTTTGTGATGTTGATTATTTTATCTATTTCAAAGCTTGCTTTCCCACAAAGTTCCGTTACTGGTCAGGTCAAAAACCAACAGACGCGTGAGCCTATACCCTATGCTTCTGTGATAGTTTTGAATTCACAGGATAGCGCTATATCAATGGCTCTGGCAGATGATCATGGGTTTTTTACTTTGCAGCTCAAGCCAGGGCAGTACTCTATTTTATTGCGGTATCTGGGATTTGTGGATGATACTTTAAATATTTTTGTTAATGGCGATAAACAAGTCGGTATAGTTTATCTCAAGCCCAAAGTCCAGCAGATAAAAGGCGTTACTGTCAAGGCAAGTAAACGCAAGATTGATATTGATAGACAGGAAGTTATAGTAACAAAGCAGATGCGCTCACGCTCTGCGGATGTCAAAGAACTTCTAAATCAGGTCAATGGTATTACTTATGATCGATACAAAGACCAAATAGCCGTGGACGGGCAGACTAATATACTTATTCTTGTTAACGGACTGAAAAAGAGCTATGACTATGTGCAGGCACTCAATCCTGAGCGTATTCTCAAAATTCAGATTGTCCGCGATCCAGGCGGTCGCTATGGTCTCGAAGGCTATTATGCTGTTGTCAACATTATACTTAAGGACAATTATCAAGGTTTTGATTTTTATGCTGACGCAGGAGACTTACTCGATCTTGACGGCGCACCTGGGCACAAGAATCTTAATCAACAAGAGAGTATGAACCTTAATTATACACACGGAAAAGTCAATTTATATGTTTCGCAAAGATTCTTGAACAATAATTTTAACCTGGGTACAGTAACAGACGATCGCCATTATTATAATGGGACGCGAATTCTTAAGCAAAGTACGGGCGAGGGCATGATTTACGACCAACAATATTTCAACATGACTGCTGGTTTGGATTATCAAATTAACCCATTGAATGTCATAAGTTTAGAACTTTATTCATCATCCCGTCCTTATAATTATTCCCACGAGGACAATTCATTTTTAGTAAATACATTCATGGATAGCACTCTAATTACTCATTATTTGGAACAAGACCTTAGCAAAAACGGTAGTAATTATTACAGTGGCTCAGTATTTTACAAGGGGAGTTTCTCGCATCTGGAACTGGAAGGCGATATGACAGTGAGCATGGATAAATCCAGGAGTCTGTCGCAGATTATTCAAAATGATTCATATCTGTCTGATTATTATAGTAATAACACAACAAAGAGTGCTAATTTTAATTTCGAAGGGACTTATTATATTGGTAAATTTTCCATTAACTCTGGCATTGGATACAATGGACGCAGGCTATATTTCAGCTCTGTAAACAACCAGGGTCAGCTCTCAGGCAAGGAAATAAATAAAACATCCCAAGACCAGCGGCTCAGAGCATACACATATTTATCTTGGAAGCCCACTCATAGCTTGTCACTCAAAGCAGGTGCAGCTTTTGAAAATTACATGTATTCAGGCGGCGAACAGAAATATAACCAGTGGATAGCTCAGCCTTTTGCCAATGCCCAGGCAAAATTCTTTAAGGATATGTTGGTGCTGACCCTAAAATACCGAACACATACAAGCTACCCATCTGCCAACCAGCTCGACCCATCTATGCATGTCATAGATAGCGGTCTGGTATTCAGGGGAAATCCTTTGCTTAGACCTTCTACAGTTACTACTTTCTCGCTTAATACTCGTATTTTACACGGTTTGCTCTCTGTTGAGCCTTACTACAAGTTTTCACATAATTACATTGCCGAGATAGGTCGCCAAATTCCTGACATGCCTTATGACCTTGTGTTTTCTTACGAAAATGTTGGGAAATATCAAGATTATGGAGTCAGATTTAATTTCACTCTTCCTTTGTCAAAGAAAATAATATGGAAAAATGAAGCAAATATCTACTGGTCTGCCATTGAGTATGATAATTATCAGAATAATGTGCACGACTGGACAGGCTCTTCACAATTAATTTATTACAATCCCAGGATAGTAACCGCGGGCGTGATGTATCAGAATTTTCTCTCGAAAAGAATTAATGCACAGGGCTATAGCAGCAATGGCAATGATTTCGTAGGAATGTTTTTGCAGAAGCAGTTTTTTAAAGATCGCCTTACCCTGACAGCATTTTATATTTTCCCAATCAATCAGCAAAAAGGCTTTATAGATTACACTATGGTAAACTATACTCAGACGCCTATTGGCTATCAGTACGAAAGGGTGGGGCTTGACTTGTTAAAAAACATCTT
>JALWCU010000290.1 GCA_027015275.1 Bacteroidales bacterium
TGGGAGTTATCCAGAATAAGTTGTATTTGATGCCCAAGCCCATAATCTGTTGTGTTTATTCCTGTCTGGTCCGAAAGATATATTATTACCTTAGGATTGCGGTCAGTTATCGTAGGACCGGTTAATGTGGTATCATTGAGAAAAATTCTAATCTTTGGTCCCTGTACGTCTTTTATCGTGGTATCACTCTGGCCACCTACTTTAAGAAATTTATATCCCATATACTCTGAGTTTCCGTCAGTAGCATAGTAAATAATTTTCCCTATTCCATAGTCTGGCTCAATGTCTTTGGGTGATATAAAACTAAAATCAAACTTGCCGTTCCTGACAGTTATCTGTCCACTATAAAGAATATTCTTGTAATCAAGGTACTTAAAAGCACCAAAGCCATCATTATTTAACGTATAATAATATCCTGGTTTGTCAAAAACTTTTATTGTTATCGTGCCATTGAAGCTATTATTTACATTTCCATTATTATCTGTTATACAACCCTTTATCCTAACCTTCGAAAGGGCATGAATAGTATCTGGACTCACAGACAAGCTATCAATTGATGTTTCTGGGAAATCAAGACTCAAGGCAGGGTCTCCCATTAACAAAAACTCTCTATTGTAATAGCTGGGATATAGCTCTTTAGTTCTGGTTATTGCCTCGCTGATGGTTATTTTTTTTCCATTGTTGACAGCGAATAAATTTTTGAAAAAATAATTGAGCATGTAATAGTTCGTAATTGTATATGAGGCACGAGTCGTCGCATACGAAGCTATAAGTCCACCATAAGGGTTAAAAAGTCCGTATTCAACCCCCGATGGCAAATCTTTTTTGTGCACATAATCATAATTATCAAAATGTCCAAAGAGACATGTTGCTGTTACCATTAATGTCAAATTATTCATATTATGCCAGTTACGCACATCTGACGAAGTAATCACACGCTCGGAGCTGAGTACTTGCTCGTTACCGTGCCCATTGTATGCAAGCACCAAGGTACCTTGTTCTATACTATTTGTGATGTCCGATACTGCCTGCGGAAACTGCTCACCCCCAAAGGAGATCTGCGAAGGATACTCGTCTATATACATTTTTTTGGTGATGAACTGCGGATAAGTATTCTCCATGTTATTCGTAACGTTTTCCAGCTGCTCCATAAAAAGATTCTGCTCGCCATCATCAGCAACGACAGAAATGTTGGATTTCCAGATAGACTTTTTCTCGCCATTAAGATATTTGTCTATTTTAAATGCAATTAGCTCTGCCTGAGCTGGCGTCTGTACTGGAATCC
Organism: Bacteroidales bacterium; assembly: GCA_027015275.1. Taxonomy (GTDB): domain Bacteria; phylum Bacteroidota; class Bacteroidia; order Bacteroidales; family S143-33; genus S143-33. The sequence continues at coordinate 1,286 of JALWCU010000290.1, forward strand.
GCCCAATATTAACATCCAACAGTCCATGCGTTTCTCCTTCATTATTATCCAAAAGCCCGAAGAAATCATCTGTCTCAATCGTTAATATTCCATTAGTATTCAACGAATTAAGAGTCTGATATGTTGGAATGAAATTAGGATTGTTTTTATCCGGTTTATTCTTGAAAGAACCATCTCCAAAAAGCAAAACCCATTTAAGCTGTGAACCAGGCTTGACATAAACAGAGCGTATAAAATTTCTTATAGCCACTGCATCAGGCAATCCACTGGAATATTCATTATAAACCTGTTCTGTAGTAACCACAGCAACGTTCATATTATCGTGCTGTCTATGCAACTGAGCTATTTTCTCTGCTCCGCTGATAAAGTCTGGATGCGTTATTATAATCATTTGTGTACTTGCAGGCAAAGCATGCAAATTCTGATTAGCTATAGGTCCCAGAAATTTTCCATGTGTTATTGGCAGGAGTGCATCACTTGGCGAAAAAGCAATAAACTCACGCAGAGAATCTGTGCTGGCAATAAACCAAGCATCTGTGCCGTCTATATGATAGCTCATTCCCTTCGGGTGGACTGGGTCTGTTATATCCCATATTATTAAATCCTGCGGCGGATTGCGCAAAATAAACTTTGTTACTTTACCCGCACCAGTAACATCTGTATTAGCAAAAATAGTCTGCCCATCATAAATTAGTCTTCTCTTGGCATTGACTGTTATATTATCCAGAGCACCACGAGAAGATGAGCTGCGTCCATTGTAATTTACCGCAACAAGCACTCTATTGCCTGCTTCTGGTGTAAAATCAAGATAACCAGTGGCAATTTTCCCATAATCAGTCCCGTGAAGTCCAGAAATGGGTGGAATATTTATAGAAGTAGAATAATTACCCACAGAAATAGAGAAAGAATTAGGTATATAACCACGCCCCATAAATACAACTCTCACTCTGGCCAGCATTGGCAAAATAGAATCTGCTTTAAAATCAAAATTCCTCTTTGTGTTGTAATAATAATCCAGATCAAACCACTCACGGCCAGATCTCAAATAGTTGTGAAGTGCATAACCTCGGAAAGCATACCAAACATAATAATCTGTTGTAGTGTTAAAAGTAGTTGGTTCCTGCGATATGGCAACTGCATTATCAAAGCCTGTATTAACATCTGAGAGAAAATAATATGCTGTATCTGTGTAATCATGTTCCTTGAGAAAAAACATCTTTTGCGAATTGTCATAATACCAGACGTTAGCCCCTTTTGCAAAAAAGTAAAGAAAATTGTCTTTGTGCAAAACAGTGTTCTCTTCCAGATCATCTGGAGCATACTGATAGTTGTAATAAGGCAATTGGCCGAAATCATTACCAAAAACACGGACTTTTGCCGGATCTGCAAAGCCCAAGGCTCTGAGCGTATCATAAGAAATTCTATATATGCCTGTCGAGGGTATGGCTATTTTTACCCAATGACCTGAGGACATTACGGAACTTGCTGCAAATTTCACGGCCATCGCCTGTTTATGCTTGGGTAATAAGACTATCTTTACCTTAAAAGACCAAAGAAGGTATATGACATTATTTAGCTTTTTGACTGGCAGTATCTTGACAATTA
>JALWCU010000291.1 GCA_027015275.1 Bacteroidales bacterium
TGACGAGCCTGTGAAAACGATTTTTAGCTCTGGCAGACTATCATAAACGTATTTTATTTCTGCAGCCCATGGATAATTAGGACTTTTTTCGGGATAACGATGTATTTCATCAATAAACAAATGTGTGCCGCCGTATTTGTAAAAATTCTCTGCCAGCTCGTAAAGAGCGTATTTGAAAAAGAAAGGATCATCAGCAGACACGTATAAAGGCATAAGATTTTTATCCTTTTCTAATTCTTTTACACGTTGTAAAAGTAAAGTCGTCTTACCAGTTCCACGAGCGCCTGATATTTCAATTAAGCGATAGTTCCAGTCAATTTCATTATAAAGACTTCTGAAAAACTTAGCAGGTACTGAGCGAAGTAAATGTCTTTGTCTTTCAAATAGTTTCTCAAGCATTTTCTCGGTTTTATGTTATAACCTAAAAATAAAATAAATTTTTCTATGTTGCAACATAATTTTTAGAACAAAAGTTTTAGTCTGCAACCTAATTTAATACAAGAATCCAAATAGCCACAAGGGGATTTTACTAGCTAAGCTGATTTCTATGTCGTCTAAGGCAAGGTAAGCGTTGTCAAGACCAGCAATTTGGTATCTGCTTTTGTTTTTGCCGCCTGTCTCAAACTATTGTTTACTATCGATTAAAAATCAATCACTTGCAGGTGCTTAAATCTATTTTGAGAGAACAGTGCTTTTACTCTGAACATAAGTTATGTGGGACAATTTTTATGTTAGTTACTGGCTGCATTTTATCTTTGAGCAATTGAAATAACCCTTTAGTCAATCATCTGCGTCGTCTGAACTGAATGATATGTGCAGATGTGCTACCTTGTAAGGATTAAATGGTGTGAGTTCGTTTATGGCTTTGATCAAAGGTTTGTAGGCGTCACTGGGTGGTGTGCCCCCACCTTGTACAAAGCCGTTTCGGTTGAACATTCCCGGCGAGTCTGCATTGCGAAGATAACGCGAAAGTACAGTAGGGGCAGGTGTGAAATGAAACATAGCACGAAACCATCTTTTTACTTCGTTGGACAAAACATTCTTGAGAGAATATTGCCCTAAAATCACGCTTCTCTGCGTAGTGTTCAGAGTATTGGGCGGAAGGCCAACATCGGCAACAGCAATATCTTCTCTCTCGTCTGCGCTGGCTGCGAATGCCCAGTCAAGACCTTTTTGGTCTGGCAATAAGAGCCAGGCATTGGGATGGTCAGAGTTGCCATATACGTCCACACGGCTGCCCGCGCGTCCAACGAACATCATCAGATTTTTCAGGCTATATCTATCAGTCGAATCCAGTGGCCAATCGCTAATCATAACTTGCATTGTCTCATCATATCCATTTGTTGTTGCAGGATCCTCGCTGTATTCCAGGCGTAGCATGGTGTTTTCGAATTTTTCTGCTGTATTGGCATTTAGATTTTTGAACTTAATAATTGCAATTCCGCTGACAGGATGCCGATTCCAGAAAATTTCCATTGCCAGTCCCCTATCGTTTTCTTCTGCGTTTTGTGCATCAGTAATTGTCATTTTGTATTGCCATGTGCGGCCTTCAAATTTTTGGTTCGAAACAATTATGACATTCTTTACTCGTCCATCTTGGTCAGAAGTATAAGAAAAGCTTATGTCCTGCCCCAGATTGTATTTACGTATTTTTTGAATTATTTTTTCCACCACATTTGCACCAAACTGGCCTGTATGGATGAATCTTCTTAGATGTCGATATAGTCTGGGACCCAGCACTGTATCACCTTGGCTATAAATTTTTTCATCTGTATTACTGTTGATGCTCTGCGGAATGTTTATTTCGAATTTGCCGGGCAGGATGTTCCCATTTTGTTGGATATTTTCTCTTTGGCAAGCAGAAAATATGAGCATTAAGACGAGCAAGACCCCCAAGGCTGGTTTTATTGTTTTGTTTTTATACCAAATCATTTTCTGTTTTTTTTAATGAATCTGCACAGTGCCGTAGCCATCCAGGATTAGCATAATTTGGATTTGCAACGGCTAACAAAAGCTTTGTGCTTTCATTGTTAATACACTTGCAAAGGTGCATACCCTTATTGTTTAACCATAAAAAATCACTTGTGCATAAATCATTTATCCATTTTGGGCAAAATATCACTTATTGCATCTTTAACATCTTTGTATTCAAATTCGAATCCTTGCTCTATCAACTTCTGGGCAGACACACGGCTACCATAGAGCATAATACTGCTCATCTGACCCAAGAAGAGTTTCAGCACAAAATCCGGTACATTGGGCATTATAATCTTTTTGTCCATTGCTGACATTAGGGTTTTTATAAAATATTGATAATTAATAAATTGTGGTGCAACAGCGTTATAAATTCCGGTTAATTTTCCCTCGACCATCTTCATGTAAATTTCCACCAGGTCGTCTATATGTATCCATGGGAAAAATTGTTTCCCGCTGCCAACCGGCGCAAGAAAGCCAGATTTGGCCATTGGGTAAAACCGCTTAATTATCCCGCCGTCTGGCGCCAGCACAATGCCAGTGCGTGCTATGGCTACTCTTTCCACGATGTTCGAAAAGTTCCATGCAGCATCTTCCCACACCGCTGTTATTCTGGCTAAGAAATCTTTGCCTGGTGGCGATGTCTCAGTAAATATTTGTTCTGATGTGAAAGTGCCGTAATATCCTATTGCCGAAGCACTTATAAATGCTTCCAGATTCGAGCTATAACGCCTTGCATATTCATACAAGAGTTTAGAGCCCTGAACGCGGCTAGTCAGAATTTTGTTTTTCTTAATGCGGGTCCAACGACCTGAAGAAATGTTCTCTCCAGCAAGATGAATGATTATATTGGCAGTTGCTATAGCCTCTGTATCGATGAAATTTCTGTGAATTTCCCATTTAAAGGCA
>JALWCU010000292.1 GCA_027015275.1 Bacteroidales bacterium
CTATAACAACCTATGATGACAATATTCACGAAGGTCTTGAGAGCGTAGTAGTGAAGATTGACTCATTGCAAGGTTGTTCGGCTATAGTGTCATCACAGAATCGAGATACAACGTATATCCGGGATAATGATCCAGCACCTTCGGTAAGCATTGCAGCAGATCCTACGCAGATTAGTGAGGGCGACACGGGACAATTCATTGTGTCTCTGAGTGGTCTGACAGACCAGGATGTAACAGTAAGCATAGAGCTTTCGGGAACAGCAGAAATAGGAAATGATTACACGGCAAATGGCGGTACAACTACGAGTATAGCTGTAACCATACCAGCGGGTCAAGATAAAGGCTACATAAATATAGCAGCGATAGATGATTATGTTTTTGAGAAAACAGAAAATGTAACAGCGCAGATAACTGGAGTTGTAGGTGGAGGTGCAACAATAGGTAGCCCCCAGACTGCGAGCATAGATATTTTGGATAATGATTTAATAAAAGTAAGTCTCGAAGCCAATCCAGACACGATAATAGAGGGCGATACAGCGCAGATAATCTTATCATTGGACAAGCCAGCACACACAGATATAGATGTAACGCTGAAATACACGGGGACGGCAAGTTATGGGACAGACTACGCAGCGCCCATAAATGTTACGATTCCAGCAGGAACCCAGTCAATAGACACTCTACTTAGCAGTATTGATGATAATATGAAGGAACAGACAGAAGTTGTTTATATCGAAATCGATAAGCTCAATTATGACAGTAGCTATGGAAAGATTGTAGAGAATGGCGAGCAGAAAGATTCTGTTTATATTTTGGATAATGACCCAGCTCAAATTATTGCTAATCCTGATTATTATGTCATAAATGAGGATGATTCTCTCAGAGAAAATGTCTTTGTTAATGATGATACTGTTAATATATATTCACCTCTGGTTTTCAGTATTGTAACTGACGTACAACATGGCACATTGAACCTGAATAATGATGGTTCCTTTATCTATTTACCTGAGCATGATTATAATGGTAAGGATAGTTTTATTTACCAAATATGTGATGAGTCTGGTAGTGTTTGTGATACCGCATTGGTTACAATTACTATTTTACCTGTAAATGACATACCAGTTGCAGTTAATGATACATTCTATTACAATGGTAACACCCAGATTGATGGAGATGTCAGTTTGAATGATTATTTAGGTGATACGCCGTCTGATTTTACACTTATTAATGACCCAACGCAAGGAACGGTAGTGTTAAACAGCGATGGGACATTCACTTATGAGCCTAATCCTGACTTTGCGGGCAAAGATAGATTTAGATATAGGCTTTGTGACAATAATAATGATTGTTCAGAAGCTGATGTTCTGATACTTACGCCAGATATAACATTGTCGGTACCAGAGGGTTTCTCTCCTAACGGGGATGGCGTTAATGATTATTTTGTTATAGATAGCCTTTATTTATATCCAAATAATCATATCTTGATATTCAACCGTTGGGGGAATAAAGTATTCGAAGCAGCTCCTTACAAAAATAACTGGGATGGAACTAACATGTTTGGCATTGGAACTAAAGGCGGGAAATTGCCAGAAGGCACCTATTTCTATATCATTGAGTTAGGCAATGGCCGCAAACCAATTAGAGGTTATATTTATCTAAAACGTTAATCTAACTTGAGGGGAGTAGGCTCCCCTCTCTTTAATACGATTTTCTGCAAATAACAAAAACTGATGTGAGATGAAAAAAATTCTACTAGCACTGATTATCACAACTATTTCTTACGCTGGCTTCTCACAGCAACAACCCATGTACACACATTATATGGAGAATACTTTATCTATTAATCCTGCCTATGCTGGAAGTAGAGATGCATTAACAGTTTTATTATTAAACCGCATGCAATGGGTTGGATTCAAAGGAGCCCCTATTACTCAGACACTTACAATGCATAGTCCTTTTCTAAATAACAAACTTGGCGCAGGTCTTTCTTTTGTCAATGATAGAATAGGTCCATCAGGAACTACAAGTATGTTTCTTGATTTTGCCTATAGAATTAAATTTAAACATTCATATTTAGCTTTAGGACTTAAAACTGGATTTAGCCTGCTTAAACTGGACTTGGCAGACTTGAATCTTAATCGAACTAATGACCCTGTTTTTAGCCAAAATTTTCAGAGCCAATGGATGCCAAATTTTGGTTTTGGAATTTATTATAACACAGATAAATACTACTTTGGCTTCTCTATTCCAGAAATCCTCAATATCGACTTGCTTAATAATTCTGTGCAAAGCAATTTGATTCAAACAGCTAGACATTACTATTTCATAGCAGGCGGTTATGTTAATCTGAATAAAGATATTAAGTTTCTGCCTTCAAGCTTTGTCAAGTTCACGCCTAATGCACCTATTGAGATGGATTTGACTGCACAATTGATATACAAGAATGTTGTGTATGGTGGATTGATGTATAGAACAGGTGATGCTTTGGGACTATTGTTAGGTGTTTACTTAACTCCGCTGCTTACCGTGGGATACTCTTTTGATTGGTCTATGGTAAACAAGACTGGTAAGTATAATTTTGGTAGCCACGAGTTTATGATAAGATATGATTTCCTATTAATGACTCCTAAGAAAAAAATCATTTCTCCCCGTTTCTTCTAAATCCAAAACCTTTATTAAAAATGAATAAGATTATAACAATAATAGCTTTCATGGTAATAATGATAGGATTTAATCATAATTTATTAGCACAAAACCCTACTGTTGAGAAAGCTAAAAAACTCTATAATTATTTCGACTATCCAGGAACTATAGAAAAGCTCGAGCCATTGACTGACAAAACTCCCGAAATTATCAAAATGCTTGCCTATAGTTACCTTAAGACAACGCAGTATGCAAAAGCAGAGAATTACTTCGCACAATTGGTCAGAACAGATATAGTTACACCCGATGATTTGATAAATTATGCCAAAGTACTCATGATTAACCAAAAATATGATTCTGCTGTTGCTGTCATAGAACGATACAAAAAGCTTCGCCCAAATGATTATCGAGCAAGTCTTTTTTTGAAAAATAAAAATTTTTACGATCAACTCCTTGGTACTGAAGGCTTCTACATGCTTAAAACATTGAATATGAATACAGAAGCAGATGACTTTGGACCAGTATTTTATAGAGACTCTAATATTATTTTCTCTTCTACAAGGACATATTTAAAGATGCTCGAGAGAAAATGGAACTGGAACCGTCAGCCGTTTTTAGATTTTTACATAGGTACTTATGATACGATAACTTATCAGATTAGAAATATCCGCCCATTTAATTTTAAGTTTAATAGAAAATACCACGAAGGTACAGCTACTGTCAGTAAAGATGGTAACTATATAATTTTTACATCAGACATATACGGCAAACCTGGGAAAGACAAGACTTACCACCTTGGATTGTTCGAGAGCTATTTCAAAAATGGGCATTGGTCTAAGCCTAAACCGTTGCCTTTCAATAGTAAAGACTATTCTGTCGGACATCCTACTTTGACGCCAGATGGACATGTTTTGTATTTTGTTTCCGATATGCCTGGTGGTATAGGCGGAACAGATATTTATATGGCTTACCGCTTGGGAGATACAGCTTGGTCAAAGCCTAAGAATTTGGGCAAGGGTATTAATACCGAAGGCAACGAAATGTTCCCTTTTTATCAGGCAAAGGGTTATTTGTTTTTTGCTTCCGATGGACATCCTGGACTTGGTGGACTTGATATTTTTGTGGCTACAAGAGTTAATGATACGGTTTTTGAAGATATTACTAACCTCGGTTATCCTATTAATAGTAGTTATGATGATTTTTCTCTTATTGCGGATGATAGCTTGAAATACTGCTATTTTGCATCAAATCGTAAGGGAGGTAAAGGAGAAGACGATTTATATGCTGCTAAAATTAATTTCCCTTTCTTTATAAAGAGAATAATCGCCGGACACACTTATGACCAAGATAGTGTAATCTTGCCTGAAACCAAGGTCGTACTTTTTGATCAGAACAGGAAACCAATAGACAGTACTGTTACCAAAGCAGATGGATATTTCGAGTTCATAGTCCAACCAATGAGAACTTATTATCTGTCAGGAACTAAAGAAAAATTCCAGCCAGATAGTAGCACTGTCAAGACTGATAAACCTGTGGAAAAAATTTATACAGATTTATATCTACGGCGGAACCCTTTCTTCAAACTTTTGTTTATTGTTAGAGACGACAGCTCTCATAAACCCTTACCAGGGGTAATAGGAGATTTATACGATAAATATGAAAGTGAATTATTCTCCATATATACCAAAGCTCATTATGATACTTTGAAGCTTAATGGAGTGGAAATTGGACAAATTCGTAAGTTCAATATTATTTTGGAAAAAAGAGGATATCTCAAACTCGAAGATACATTTTCCATTGCATTCGACCACGAAGGTTATTATTATGAGGATAAATATATGAAGCGTCCTCAGATGCACAAGCTGAAACTAGGTGAAGATATTTCTAAGTACATTGGCGTAAAAAATATTTATTTTGATCTTGATAAATATAACATACGGCCAGACGCTGCCAAAGAGTTGGACAAAGTAGTGAAAGTATTGCAGGATAATCCTACACTAAAATTAGAGTTGCGTGCTCATACCGACTATCGTGGTAGTGATAGGTATAACCTCATTCTTTCTGATAATCGTGCAAAGTCAGCTGCTGCTTATATTCGTAAGCGTATAAATGACCCAACAAGAATTAGAGGAAAAGGCTTTGGCGAGACCAAACCTCTTAAAGTAACAAAAGATATTCACCAGCAATATCCGTTCTTGCCTATTGGTCAAGTGCTAACAGAAAAATACATAAAATCACTTCCATCCAAGGATCAACAAGAAATAGCAAACCAGCTTAATCGACGAGTTGAATTTATAGTTATTGGATTCTAACATTCTGTTTTAGCCCCCAATAATGTTGGCCAAAATTAGTAAATTACAACACTAATTTTTGTAGGTATGGAAATGGCAGAACGTAATATAAAATAGCAATACTCAAAGACATTGAGAAAATGGTGGTAGTAGAAGGATGTCGTAAGTACCGCCTTTATGCTTCGACCCATTATGAATGGAAGCAAAAGTAAGTAGAAAGTGGGTAGAAGGACTAAAACCAAATTACATCGATGAAAGATGTAAGGAGCTGAGAAGATTAAAAAGAGAGGACGAGCGGTTAAAGAAGTTGTCGGTAGAGAGTTAGAGTTATCGCTAAAAACTCGGCATTATACAAATTTGTTAGATATTAAAAAGTTAGTATAAATTATAATTTTTATTGTGTCATCAGAAGGATTTCTTGTTGCAAGTACCACATTTTGGCATATATACCATTATTTTTAATCAGGTCATCATGTTTGCCATTTTCTATTATTTTTCCTTCATGGAGGACGTAAATTTGATCCATGTTTTCCATGCCCACCAGTCTATGGGTTATCATTATTGTTGTTTTGACCTGCATAATTTCCAAGAGTGTTTTCATTATTTCTGTTTCAGTAATTGGGTCCAGGTTAGCTGTAGCTTCGTCGAGTAGGAAGATAGGTGCATTTTTTAACAAGGCACGGGCTATAGCCAGTCGCTGGCGTTCCCCTCCGCTGAGGTTCATACCTTGATCTCCTATAAATGTGTCCAGCCCTTGTGGAAGTCGTGCGATGAAGTCATAAATTTGAGCTTGTTCAAGGGCTATTTTTATTTGGTCATCTGTTGCATCTGGATTGGCTAACAAAAGGTTTTCGCGAATTGTGGAGTTAAATAAGTAAGTGTTTTGTGTTACAACTGCATAGTATTTTTTTATTTGTTCTGAATTGATATTTTTCAGTTCCACATTACCTATTTTTATATTACCCTGGTCATAGTCCCAGAATCTAAGCAGTAAATTAAGAATGGTTGATTTTCCAGCACCGCTGGGTCCTACTATAGCAATCTTCTTTCCTTGTTGGGCTATTAGCGAGATATTATCAAGTACCTTTGTGTCAGTGTGTGGGTATGAGAAGCTTAGATTTGTTATGTTAATCTCAAAGCAGTTAGGTTGCATGCTACGAGCTGGTTCTATAATATCAGGTTTGCTGTCCACTATTTCAAAAAGCCTTTTAGCTGCTTGACCTGTCTTTTCAAGGTATTGAAAGGCACTAGGGAGGTTTTGTGTGGCCTCAAAAGCTGCTAATGTACCCATAGCTATGACAGCCAAGATGACACCTTTTAGTAATTGGTCATTAACCAGGGGTATTGCTACAGCCAGTACTACGACTAAGGCCAGATGGGCCAGAAGCACCTGAAGGCCATTATTCAGAGCGGTTATCCAAGCCATTTTTAGCTCAGTGAAAGAAAGCTTTTTGTTTAATTTGTCAATGAATGTCTTATGTCTTTCCTCTTGTCCAAATACTATCAACTCTGCAAGACCCTGAATGCCATCTATCAAGGCAATATTCAATTCAGAGCGTGTGTTGATAATATTTTTCCCCTGCCCACGGCTAAGCCAGCTAGCAAGCCATGGTGCTACAATTGCGGCAATGGCGAACATTATGATAAATGCAACTGCCACCTTTATGCTAAAGCTCCATAGAAAAGCGAACATACCAGCAGCTATGGTTGTAGCGACAAGAGGAGGAGCTATTACATTAACATAAAAATGATCAAGTGTCTCAACATCGGCGATTATTCTAGACATCAAATCGCCACTTTTATATTTCAGCAGTTTTGCTGGTGCCAGTGGCTCCAATCTCTCATAAAACCAAACCCTGATTCTTGATAGAAGCCTAAAAGTGGTATTATGTGATACTATGCGCTCTGCATATCGGAATACACCTCTTGAAATTCCGAAGAATCTTACGCCTGTTATGGGAACAAAAAGACTGCCGAGCTCGGGATGCAGTGCGGCAGAAGCAATGATATAAGATGCTGTTGCCATCAAACCTATGCTGCTACTGATCGTGGCAAACCCCAAAAGAACAGCGAGCAGTATCCACCATTTGAATGGCGCTACCAGTTTAAGCAGCCGTATGTATATATTGTCGTGTTTCATCCTTTACCTGAGAATTTTTTGACCAAATTGCTGTATAATTTATTGTTTGTAATAAGTTGGTTGTGTGTGCCTTGTTCAATAATTCGGCCTTTGTCCAGAACGATTATTTTATCTGCATTTTTGACAGTTGACAGACGATGGGCTATTATCAGAACAGTACTACCTTGCATGAGTTTGTCTGTAGCGTCCTGGATAAGGCTTTCTATCTCTGGGTCCAGGTTTGAAGTAGCCTCATCAAGTATGAGAAATGGTGCATTTTTCAGAAAAGCCCTGGCTAGTGCTATCCTTTGAGCCTGTCCACTGCTTAGTCTTGTGCCACGTTCTCCAACAATAGTATCATAACCTTGCGGTAGCTGTTGGATAAAGTCGTGTGCATGTGCTAGCTTGGCAGCTTTTATAGCGTCTTCTATATCTGCTTGTGGATTAGTAAATTTAATGTTGTCCAGTACAGATGCGTTGAATAAATATGGTTTTTGTGGTACCCATGCCAGATTTTTTAGCCAATAGTCTTTGTCAATCTGATTAAGCAGGGTGTCTCCGACTAAAATTCTCCCTTGGAGTGGCTCTATAAACCGTAATAATAGACTAGCTATTGTTGTTTTACCTGAACCAGTCGGTCCCACCAATGCAGTTTTTTCACCTTTTTTTAACCGGAAACTAATACTGTCCAGAACATTCTGTGAATCACGACCGTACGAAAAGCTGACATTGTCCAAGATAATATCTTGGTGAAGGTTGGTGGGTTTTATAAGCTTTTTGTCAGTAACATCTAATTCCGGCTCTTGTAGTATTTTGAAAATTCTTTCGGCAGCTGCAACGCCATTCATTCCAGCATGAAAACGTGTGCCTAATTGACGGAAAGGCATATAAAATTCGGGAGCCAGTATCAGTATAAAAAAAGCATATTCAAATGTCATCTTTGACCATAGTAGCCTCAGTCCTATCTCAACGGCAATTATAGCTGTGCTAAGGGTTGCTATCAATTCCAGAGTTAATGCAGAGATAAAAGCCACGCGGAGCACTTTCATAGTTGCCTGACGAAATATTTCGCTATACTGCGCAATTGTCCTGATTTGGTCCTTGCTTCGTCCAAAGATCTTCAGTGTTGTCAGGCCTTGCAGGACGTCAAGAAAGTGCGCACTCATACGGCTTAGAATAGACCATTGATTTTTTGTTATACGGTCAGCGAGGTTACCTATCAATATCATAAGGACTGGAATAATAGGAGCGGTTAGAATCATTATAAGGCCCGAAATCCAGTCTATCGGGAAGATAAATACCAGTATCGTCAGAGGAATTATTGCCGTAATTGCTAGTTGAGGGATATATTGACTGAAGTAAGCATCTAATTCTTCAATCCCTTGATTAACAGTGTTAATCAGTTCTCCTGTTTTTTCCTTACGCGTGTATATTGGTCCAAGTCGGGCGATTTTGTCGTATAAAGCACGTCGTAAGGCATATTTGACTTTTGCTGCCATTCTGCTAGCAAAGCCCTCACTGAGCCATACCATTATGGCTCGCATAATTATTATAGCAATTAGCAGTAAAAAGGCAGTACTAAGCTGCTGTAATGTTTTATTCTCTAAAAAAGCAGCATTAACAATCTTGCTAATATAACTTGCTTCCACTACTATAAAAAGGCCTCCTACGAAGCCAGTTAGCACAGTGAGATAAAACTCTCTTTTTGCGTAAGAGGTGCTTCGCAGGAGGCGTTTATCTAACTTCATGAATCCTTTTTAGTTAGTATTCAAGG
>JALWCU010000293.1 GCA_027015275.1 Bacteroidales bacterium
TCCCAGTAGTGGTGCTCATGTGTTTTATCCAGGGGATGATAACTACTATGGACCTATAGTTTTCGACGGTGCGGCTGGTACATCTTATTCTTTGCAGAGTAATCTCTCACTTTATTCTGGTAGAGCATTAACCATAAACAACGGTGATATTGACCTGAATTCACACAAACTAACTACCTCTGGTTCTGGCGGCGACATAACACTAAATAGCGGTAGCCTGCAAGTGGACTCAGCAGCTGTGCTGAGTATTGGGAATGGTGCGACTTTTACAAATGCTGGCGGAACTTTCGAGCTTATTGGCGCATCCGATGCCCCAGCTTCTCTGATAGCTACATCCGGTAACTTTTCCTATGTCCAGACTGCTGGAACTATAGCAGCTAATTATTATTTCATTCAGTCAACTTCTGGTAATGGACTTGATATTCAGGGCGGTAGCATCGACGCTACTAACACATTACAAAATGGTACTTTTTCCTCTGGCACTGGTACGGCTTATATAACAGCCACTGGCATTGACTTGGGTGGCGATAGAAATATTGACAATGTAATTTTCAATACCGGTCCTACGTACAATGTACAGCGAACTTCTGGCACAGGAGCCATGAATTTTGTTAATGCAGGTGGAGCGCTCTCTGGCGAAGACTATGACAATGACAACGGAGACCCAGGCAGCCTTATCAATTGGACTTATCCAGGTGCAGTGTACTGGGACGGTAGTACAGACGGGGACGGCGATAATGCCCACTGGAGCGACCCTCACAACTGGTCTAATGATGAAGTACCCAGCTCTTCGTCGCAGGTAATTCTTGACCATAGTTATGTCTCAGGTTCTTATACAGTTGAGATTTCTAATGACAATGCCTCGGCAAAGAACGTATTCATTAATTCTGGTTCGGATGCTATCACCCTCAAGCTCGACGGCAAGAATCTTGCTATTAATCAGGATATTACAATCGGCAGCAATTCTGTCTTGACCCAGACTAATGCTACAGACACAATTTTCGTGGGTGGTAGCTGGTCTAATGAAGGTACTTTCAACGAAGGTACGGCTGTTACTGTCTTTAACCCAACATCTGGAACACATACTATTACGACACAAGGCGCTGGCGATGCTTTTTACGATTTAATTATTAATGGCAGTGGCGGCAAAGACCTTATCAGTTCTGACCTGGATGTCAACGGGGATATTAAATTGTTAAGTGGTACTCTCTCGGCTGGAACAAACACAATTACAGTGGCGGGCAATTGGTCCCGCACTGGCGGTGCTACTTTGGATTACGGAACAAGCACTGTGAATTTTGACGGCTCTGACCAGACAATTAATGGCGGAGAATTCTACAACTTTATGACAAGCAATTCCGGCACAAAAACAATTACTGCAAATATAAATGTAACTCACGACCTGACAATCGGCTCAGGTACAGTTCTAAACGGCGGCGGAAATGTTATATACGTAGGTCATAACTGGACAAATGAAGTGGGCAATTCTGGTTTCTCGCAGACTGGCTCTGGCACTGTTATTTTCAATGGTACTAACGCTGATCAAAACATTGGCAGCTCAACAACACAACCCACAACTTTTAATAATCTGACAATCTCTGGGGCAAGGACTAAATACATGCGGCAAAATATTACTGTTAATGGCAACTTGACCATAAATTCCGCGGCTCTGTATATCACCGACGGCACAAGCATTGATGGTGCAGGTTCATCTAATAACCTGAATATGAGCGCTGGAAGGATATATGTCAATGGAGCAAATAATTTTCCACAAAACTTTGAGAACATAAGCATAACAGGGGGCACCGTCGATTATTATGCAGATATTGATCAGACAGTCTATCCTACGACTTATTACAATTTAATGGTGCGCAGGATCCATAGTGGAAATGCTACAACCAAAACCCTCGGTGGCGACATTGACGTTAAAGGTACTCTTTATGTTTATGATGACGAGACTACTCTTGATGTTGATAGCCATACAATTAGGCTGGTTGGCAACCTTGATAAACACGGCTCTACGCACCCAATCGTCTGGGGCAGCGACGGTACTCTTATTCATTACGGCGGTTACTGGACTGTTGACCCTGATATTCAGGGTTTTAATAATGTCATAAAGAAAAATACGGGCTATATGCGAGTAGTTTATCACAGTATTGATATTACTGGCAATATGTCTATTCTCGAAGATGCTTATCTGGTACAGGATACGGTAAATATTACATGTACTGGCAGTGACAAGACCTTTACTCTGGCAGCCACAGCCGCTGTTTATTCTTATAATCCTGAGACCTTGGGCTCGAGTACTGGACGAAAAGCCTTCCCTGTCGGGTTTGCCAATTATAGCCTTCACAAAGATAGCAGGGTCTATATCAGCGGAAATGCCGGTGACCAGGTTATTTACACGAAGCCTACGTATGGAAATCTTTATATTAGCACCCGGGCAGAGATCAATGTCAAGCTGGATGGAGATCTTAATGTTGACGGTGACTTTAGAATGTATTATGATGACCCAACGCTTGTGGATAATGGGCACAACATTAATATAGCTGGTGCAAATGTTGACATTCGTACTTATACACCGAGCAGTAGCTCTACAATGACTTTTGATGGCGCTGATCAGCATATTTACGACGCTGGGCAAGGTGCTACAGTGTTTGATCTGAACGATGTAGTTTTCGCAGGTAGTGGCACTAAAACACTTTCTAATGGCGGCGAAGACTGGTATCATGTTCACGGTGATCTTACAATTGACAGCGGAGTTACTGTTTATGTGCCACGACGCCTTGATTTTTCTGGCTCTCAGTGGATAAAT
>JALWCU010000294.1 GCA_027015275.1 Bacteroidales bacterium
AAACAGCCATGAGACTGAGCCAGGGGGGAGAGCAAATATGGTATTTACGTATTTCGTCGCCTGTAGGCAAAGCAATTAGCTTGACTTTTAGTGGTTTGCATATACCGCGAGAAGGAAAACTATTTATTTATGCCACTGATGGGAGCTACAGTTTCGGTCCAATAACATTTCGCAATAATAAGCGCACAGGCATTTTGCCCACGCGTTATTTTCCTTCGCAAGATTTGATAATAGAGTATCATGAGCCCCTGGCAGCTCAATCAAGTGATTTTTTGATAAGAGACATAATTGTTTACACGAAGCTATTTGGTGAGTCAGAGCCATGTGAGGTAAATATTAATTGTCCGGCCGGTGCAGCCTGGCAAACGCAGAAACATGCTGTGGCAAAGATTATCTTCACTTCTGGGATTAGTCAATATCTCTGTACTGGGGCTTTGGTAGGCAATACTGCTATGAATCGTGAGCCTTATTTTCTCACTGCCAATCATTGTATTAGCAAGGATAAGGAAGCCGAGAGTGCAGTTTTTTATTTTAATTATGAATCGACCGATTGCGATGGTCAAAATATCCTGCCCGAGCAGACTGTCTCTGGCTCGGCGCTAATAGCTACAGGAGAGAGTCAGAGTGGCAAAGACCACTTGGACTTTACACTTTTGCGATTGTCTGCCATGCCACCGAGGGATTATGAGCCATATCTTGCTGGCTGGTCGCGTGTCTCAGATACTTTGGCTATTGATAGTTCTATTTGTATCCACCATCCTTCGGGCGACATAAAGAAAATTTCAAAGGACCTGAATCACCCAGGAATTGCCAGCTTCAGCGGTTATGACGACAATACGCATTGGCATATTTACCGTTGGGACCTGGGCAGTACAGAAGGAGGCTCGTCTGGCTCGCCGCTTTTTGACCAAAACAAAAGAATTATTGGAGACCTGACAGGTGGAGAAGCTTCATGTGATGACGATGTAAATGATTATTTTGCACAGTTTTATCAGAGCTGGGATAAATATTCCGATACTTTGATGCAGCTTCGCCATTGGCTTGATCCTTTGGGGCAGAATCCAACTTATATTGATGGCTATGACCCATATCAGAATTACGTGTATTTGCCGCCAGTGGACAAAGTCTTTGGATATGAAGATGATAGCCTGGTAAAGATTCATTGGCTGCCACCAGACTACTCGGGTGATTCACTGTTTTATGACGGATTCGAAAAATATCGGGATTTTGCTCTTTCTTTTCCTAATTGGACACAGGTTGACAAGGACCAGGGCGTAACATGGGGCATTGAAGGTGTGCAGTTCGACAATGAGAATTATGTGGGCTCATTCATAGTCTTTGACCCAGAAAAAACAGATCCACCAAATCCTACAGGCTGGCGTCCGCATCAGGGCAAGAAAATGTTGGTCTGCTTTAGCTCGCAGCCGCCGAACAATCCCAACAATGATTGGCTCATTTCCCAGAAGTTTACTTGCACTGACAAGGGCAAACTCGTGTTTTATGCCCGCAGCGTTACAGATAGCTTTGGACTGGAGCGTATTCGCGTCCTGGTGTCGGACAAATCATCGCAGACTCGGGATTTTGTACCTCTTTCGCCAGAGCCTTATGTGCAAGTGCCTGTGCAGTGGACACGATTTGAATATGACTTGGGCAGATACGCTGGCAAGCAGATTTACGTGGCTATTAATGTCGTGTCAGACAATAGTTTTGCACTTTTGCTCGATGATATTTCTATTACAGACTTGCCCTCGCAAGCACTGAAAAATTGCATAAGTTCAAGGACATCGTCTTTTGGGAAAGAGAAGTCAGTTTTGCTACGGGCGCAATTACCGCATTACAAGTCGCCCAGTCTTATTGGTTATAAAATATTTAGAGATTACCAGCAAATAGCCACTGTTGATACCTCGCAGCTTTATTTTGTTGATCATGCTGATTTGCCTGCAACTTATTACGTCGTAGCCAGTTATAGCGACGGGGATGCAGCTGCTTCGCCACAAATAAAAATTCAGCTGACATCGGATAGCTTGACTGCCTTTGACCGTGATAATGCCGTGCACATTCTACCCAACCCTGTGACAAATGGGCACTTTAGAGTAGTGCTTAATCACCCTGTTAGTCAAGCTACACTCTCGATGTATAATATTTACGGGCAAAAAGTTTTTCGGCAGTCATTTGATAATATCAAGGAGAAAGAATTTTATTTGCCTTATTTGCAGTCTGGCATGTACATAATGGAGCTCAGAGTGATGGGCGAGAGTTATAAAACATTGTTCATTGTTTTGTAATTACACAATAAATTTTTAAACTTAAACCAGAAAAAAAACACACAAAAAATATAGATTATGAAAGACGAATTATTAAAACTCGAACCAAAGCAAGTCTGGCGTTTTTTCGCTGACTTGACACAGATACCGCGTCCATCGAAGAAGGAACGAGGCGCTGTAGAATATGTTGCACAGTTTGCCAAGGATCGTGGACTGGAATACATTGTTGACGAGGTGGGCAATGTTATTATTCGCAAGCCTGCTACACCTGGCATGGAAAACCGCAAAGGCGTTATTCTGCAAGGACACCTGGACATGGTGCCTCAGAAGAATAGCGACAAGGAATTTGACTTTGAGAAAGATCCTATCCAAGCTTACGTTGATGGTGAGTGGGTTACAGCCGATGGTACTACACTTGGCGCTGACAACGGCATTGGAGTTGCAATGGCATTGGCTCTGCTCGATTCAAAGGATATTCCACATCCACCGCTCGAAGCGCTCTTTACGGTTGACGAAGAGACTGGCATGACAGGTGCTTTTAACCTTCAGCCAGGAATACTCAAAGGCGACATTCTGATTAACCTGGACTCTGAGCAGGAAGGCGAAATCTATGTTGGTTGCGCTGGCGGATTGAATGCTGACATCAAATTCCGCTACGAGCGTCTGGGAGTTAGCGATGAGACAGTTGCTTACAAACTGAGCTTGACAGGGCTAAAAGGCGGACATTCTGGCGTAGATATTAATCTCGAGCGTGGTAATGCTGCTAAGCTTCTTTTCCGTTTTCTCTATAATGCACAGAAAGAATTCGGCATTCAGCTTTCTGATTTCTCGGCTGGCAATATGCGTAATGCTATTCCACGCGAAGGTCATGCTGTTGTCGTTGTGCTCAAAGACAAAGCAAAAGAGTTCGAGAAAGCAGTTGATGAATATAACAAGATTTTCCAGAGCGAATACAAGGAGACAGACCCTGACCTGGTCTTCAAGGCAGAGCCGACAAGTTTACCAGAATTTGTCATTGATCCGCTCACACAGGATAATTTGATCAAGGCAGTACAGGGCACACCTAATGGTGTTATCCGTATGAGTCAGGCAATGGAAGGACTTGTAGAAACCTCGACAAACCTGTCTATCGTAAGCCTGGCAGATGATAAATACATTGACGTCAAGGCTCTTATACGTAGCTCTGTGGACACAGCCAAGCAGTATGTTGCAGATATGTTCGAAGCAATCTATAAGTTGGCTAATGCCTATAGTATTGATTTTAGTGGTGAATATCCGGGCTGGAAGCCAAACATGGATTCTGAGATTCTGCATTTGATGGTAGATTTGTACAAAAAGATGTATGGCACTGAGCCAAAGGTTACTGCAATTCATGCTGGTCTGGAAACAGGTCTTTTGGGTGCTAAATATCCTAATTGGGACATGATTTCCATAGGCCCGACAATTAAATATCCACATTCGCCAGACGAAAAAGTACATATTGGTACTGTACAGAAAGTATGGGAGTTCCTGCAGGAAGTCCTAAAGAATATACCTGAGAAATAAACAGGTAGTATTTTGCTTTAGTGTTCTTTAAGCAGTTTTTTGCTGCGATTTTCTTTCCCCGCTTGCTTTCCAGCAGCGGGGATTTTTATCCATAGTCCTTGGTGCGTTTAAGTTTTTTATTACGCAGTCAGAATTGTTATCTTTGCACACAGACGAAATTGAATGGACTGGAATGACTCTTTCTTATGAACAAATAATCAGTCAGATAAAGCAAGGAGATTTTGCAAAGATTTATTTTCTCATGGGCGAAGAGCCTTTTTTTATTGACTCAATTACTGCTCTTATTTCTGAAACTGCATTGCCACAGGCTCAGAAAGCATTTAACTTTATTGTTGTATATGGCAAGGACACGACAGTACGCGATGTTATCCACACTGCCAAGCGTTATCCCATGATGTCGGAGCGTATGGTGGTAATTGTCAAAGAAGCACAGGAACTACGCAAAATCGAAGACCTTATTCATTATATTCGCAAGC
The DNA here is from genome assembly GCA_027015275.1 of Bacteroidales bacterium. Lineage (GTDB taxonomy): Bacteria > Bacteroidota > Bacteroidia > Bacteroidales > S143-33 > S143-33. Next base: position 4,286 of record JALWCU010000294.1, read on the forward strand.
CCCAGCCTACGACTGTTCTTGTCATTAATTACAAATACAAGACTCTGGACAAGCGTACGTCTTTTTACAAGCTAATGCGTGATAGTCAGGATGTGGTATTGTTCGAAGCAAAAAAATTATACGAAAACAAAGTGCCCCAGTGGATTACATCATATCTGAAGCAGAAGAAATTGAGTATTGACTTTGTGGCAGCACAAATGCTTGTCGAAGACCTGGGTACAGACTTATCAAAGATAGCAAACGAGCTGGAAAAGCTTGCAGTACTCTTGCCACAGGGCACAAAGATAACGCCTTCTATCATAGAGCAAAACGTGGGTATAAGCAAAGATTACAACAACTTCGAGCTACAGAGGGCGCTGGGTATGCGAGATTTTAGCCGTGTGTTTCAGATAATTGACTATTTCGCTGATAATCAAAAAAGCCACCATTTGCAGGGAATAATCTCATCATTGTATTTTTATTTTGTCAAGGTGATGAAAGTGCATTTTGCACCGAAAAAGGATAAAAACAGCCTTGCTTCTCTGCTTGGTGTGCATCCGTTTTTTGTGCAGGAGTATTTTACTGCTGCCAATAATTATTCGCCTAAGAAAATTACAAAAATCATAAAGGTTCTGCGTGAGTATGATTTGCGTAGCAAGGGGGTTAATAATGCTTCTATACCCTCTGGTGAGCTGCTCAAGGAAATGATTTTCAAGATAATGTATGCCTGACCTTTTGCTGGCAATTAAATTTTTCTAATTATCGGCGATTAAGAGCTGGTTTTGTCGACAAGACCGAGAAAAAGTAATAACTTTTCATAGCAATTTAAAAAAATGAGCCATGAGAAGAATAATTTTACTCTTTGTGTCCATTGTCTTGTCAGCCAGTCTGTTTGGCCAGCGTACATACACCCTCAGTTCTGACACTGTGATTAAGGCGGATGCCTATAATATAGTTTGTGCGGCTGGCACGCAGATAACCATGGATAATGGTAAGGTTGTGCAGTGCGTGCCCAAGACGGTTTTTGTTTTTCACAATCCCAAGGAATTTAACTATGCAGTTGCGCCAGACAAGCCGGTTAGGTTTGACAGCAATGGCAATATTATTTCTTTTACATTAAATCACGATGCAGTAGTAGAAACGGCTGATGGTCAGCATTATAGCGCTTTAGCTGGCTATGAAGTTGAGTTTTACCCAGACGGCTCTGTAAAGCGTTTTACGCCGAAATTTTCTATTAGTGTGGTTACAAGCAGTGGAAAGCAAACGGCATGGCCTGCTAAAAAGGAAATTGTTTTTGACAAAAACGGTTATGTCCAGGAATAATGCTTTGTTGTACAAAAGGCTGTGCGTTCAATGGTTTGTTTATCAGGTGTTTAGTTTGCTCAGTTGAGCTGTGTTTGTGGTTTTCTTTTGTCCGGTGGGGCGCTTGTCCCTGCCGGATTTTTTCTGTATGGGCCGTAAGAGGCTATTTTTTATTTTCCGCTGTTTTTATTTTCTTTGTAAACCATTTTTTGCACAAAGCAAGTATTTGAAAAACAAGGAGAATAATGGCAAATAAACTTTTAGCAATAGTCGGCAGACCAAATGTTGGGAAATCTACTTTATTCAATCGTCTCACGCATACGCGAGCTGCAATTGTAGATGAAGAAAGCGGTGTTACACGGGACCGTCATTATGGGACATGCCATTGGGAAGAAAATCAATGCAGTGTCGTGGATACGGGTGGATATGTGCATGGGTCTGATGATGTTTTCGGAGCAGAGATACGCAAGCAGGTGCAATTTGCCATTGAGGAAGCTGATATGATAATTTTTGTTGTGGATGTAACTACTGGTATTACTGACCTTGACCAGGAGATTGCACGACTATTGCATCGTCATCAGAAGCCTGTTATTTTGGCGGTTAATAAGGTTGATAATGAAAAGCGCCGTAATGATGCTTATGAGTTTTATGCGCTGGATTTTGACGATTTGTTTATGATTTCGGCGGTTAATGACATTGGTGTTTATGACATGATGGAGCGTGTTTTTCAGATTTTGGGTAAGCAGTCCCAGGAGCAGCCGCAGGAGGAGCAGCTGCCACGTTTTGCTGTGGTGGGGCGTCCTAATGTTGGTAAGTCTTCGTTTATAAATGCCTTGATTGGTGAAGACAGGCATATTGTTACGCCAGTGCCTGGCACGACGCGGGATTCCATTGATACACAGTATAATAAGTACGGAATGAAGTTTATTCTGGTCGACACTGCTGGTATGCGCCGCAAGAGCCAGGTCAAGGATGATGTGGAGTTTTATTCTGTTATGCGTACTATCCATACCATTGAACGTGCAGATGTTGTATTTTTGATGATTGATGCTACCGAGGGCAATATTACGTCTCAGGATTTGAATATTTTCCGCATCATTCAGAAAAATCACAAAGGCGTTGTTATTCTGGTTAATAAATGGGATTTGATTCACAAGGATTCCAAGACGCACGAACAGTTCCGCCGTAATATCCACGAGCGTATAGCACCATTTACAGATGTACCTATTTTGTTCATTTCTGCATTGCATAAGCAGCGTATTTACAATGCTTTGCAGACAGGGCTTAAGGTTTATCAGAACCGCTCACGTAGGGTCAAGACCTCTGAGCTTAACGAATTTCTTCAGGCTGTAATAGAGCAGACGCCGCCACCTGCTCATGCAGGCAAGTATATCAAGATTAAGTATATGACACAATTACCTAAGCCTTATCCTGTATTTGCATTTTTTGCCAATTCCCCAGAGCATATTAAGGAAGCTTATCGCCGTTTCCTGGAGAACCGCATCAGGGAAAGGTGGGATTTTCAAGGCGTTCCTATAGAAGTGAGCTTTAAGAAAAAGTAAAGAGTTTCCCGGCTATGTCCGGGATTTTTTTATACATTCGTGCGGATATAATTTTACGGCTATGTATAGAGTATTTCAGATAATTTTGGGATTGATTTTTCTTTTTTCTGGTATTGCAAAGGGCCTTGATCCTGTCTCCACTGCGCACAAGATTGATCAGTATTTGTCTTTGATGTCAATGGGCTTTTTCGAGCGTATTGATTTGTTGCTGGCTATGGGTGTGATTACTACGGAGATTGTGTTGGGAATAATCATGATTCTGAATATTTTCCCAAAGCTTGGCCTGTGGATTGCCACTGTGATGATGCTTGTATTTACCCCCAAGACATTTCTGGTAGCCATAGAGCATTCGATGAAGTATGCGGGTTGTTTTGGTAATGTAATTCAGCTTACTCCCTGGCAGTCGAATTGGAAAAATATCTTTATGGATATGCTGATAATAATTACATGGTTTGGCTTGCCACGTCTTAAGAATAAAGAGCCTCTCTCCACTAATGCTCAATGGTGGATCACTATATCTGTTTTGTTTGCGGCTGTCATTTTCCAGACAATTGCAATTTTTGTTTAGAGCGTTATCAAATTGCTTATAGTGTTATTTCCTTGGTTACCAATGATTTAGCTCCAAGCTCCTTAGCCTGTTTGTAAACCTGTTCCATCTGAAAGCCTGGGACATTACTCATGGTATCTTCGAGTACTGTGATTTTCTGTACCACGTCTGGTACATAGTCAATAAGCTGCTTGAGTGAAGTCCCTACACAATGGGAGCGTGCCTCGCCCGAGAGGAAAATGTTGTCAAAGTCTCTGATCATATTCAGCAGCTCTGTATTAACCTGTGTCTCAGGAATATCATCATAAATAACCTGTGCTGCAAAAGCTCCGAAATGTTCTGTAAAAGGATAAGTACCTTTCATGACGGTCTGATAATAACGACCTTGTTCTGCCCATAGTTTTATCGCGTCCATAAGCGGTGTATAGATAGCTGCACCTTCAGAGCCAATCAAACAATGCGGCGGCCATAAAGTGTGTGTTATGCCTTGCTGTTCGAGTTTTCGCAGATAATCAAGGGCTTTCTGGTTGTCAATGGCCGAATGCCATAGCCCCTGTTCTACTTCGCTCGCACGAAGAGTAGTGAAAGGCTGTGGATGTTCGCCATTTTCATTAACCCAGAAAAGCGTATGGGAAATGTCCATTAGATGATGACTATCCAGTGTGATAATAATGTGGTCAAGTTTTTCTTTGTTTTCTACTATCCAGCTTGCCAGACGAAGCATATCATCATGTGCCCCAGGAACATACAGCGAGCCACGATCATTGCCTTGCTCGTCGCCCATGTTACAGAAATCATTCTGTGGGTCTATGATTAAAAGCAGATTGGACATGGCTATTGTGTTTTAGAAGAATTTTATTCCCAGAAGAGGTAAGTATTTCTCAGTCAGCCCAGGACTGATAAAGATACCATAGCCGACTATAACAAAAGTGAGCAGATTGCCCAGCACAGCTATTAGGATAAGCTTCCAGTTACGTATTTCGCGCTTGTAGAAATAAGCAATATAAAAGCCGCCTTCTACGATGATGGACATAACCAACATTCCCAGAAACCACCAGACATTAGAAGTAAAGCTGTCTGTAAAAGTAACATACAATCCCAGAAAAGCTGTCAGAGCATTAGCAA
>JALWCU010000295.1 GCA_027015275.1 Bacteroidales bacterium
TTTGTTTTTCTTAATGCGGGTCCAACGACCTGAAGAAATGTTCTCTCCAGCAAGATGAATGATTATATTGGCAGTTGCTATAGCCTCTGTATCGATGAAATTTCTGTGAATTTCCCATTTAAAGGCAGTGTGTCCTTTGATATTCTCTGGGTGACGGCTAAGTATATTTACGTTGTATCCTCTGTTTGTTAGTGCCTGTGCCAGATGTCTGCCAATAAGACCCGTGCCACCGGTAATGAGAACAGTTTTCATTTTTTATTCCTGAATAATCTCAATGCCACCTTTAGCTGGATGAACAACGATTTTATAGATTTTACCTATGTCAAATTGTCTGACGCCCTGCACGTCCTGTACAAGGCTGCCAAATATACCTTTAATGTCTTGAACATCACCTTTTTGTATCTTGTCGAATAATGCTTTTACGCCCGCATTAAATGCAGGTGAGTTTTCGCCAGAAAAATAAATCTGTGGGAAATTATCCCGATTATAATAAGGGAAGAGAACTATTCCATCCTTGGGTGCTATGGCATCGCTCAGGACTTTGTATGGAAATGCCAAGAATTTACCACCAACAGGCACTACAATAAAATCAAAGGCAACTTCTTTACCAGGTAATTTAATCCTGACAAATTCTTGTCTCTCTCCGTTCTCATCGTAATAATATACCACGTGCCTGTCCATGTCATAGAATTTTACACTAAAAAATACAGAATCATTACGACGATCAAGTATTTTGAACCTTATGGGGACTATCTCTTGCTTGAGATAAACTACCTGCCTTTGTAGCTGCTTTATTTTTTTGTCTTGCAATGTTGTGGCGCAGTAAATACCAAAAACTAACAAAAGAAATGTGCCAATGCCTATTATGGAATAAATTAGCTTTTTGTTCATGATATGAAAGTTTGATGTTTATCCAAATTTAGAAATTTTTTTGGTTAAATATTCCCATATCTGCTCTTTTTCATCAGGATTAAACCATGCAATATTTTTGTAACGTCTGAACCATGAGAGCTGGCGGCGAGCATATTTTCTTGTATTTCTCTGAATAAGGTCAATTGCTTGTTCGAGTGTAAGGATGCCGTCGAGATAATCGAAAATTTCCTTATAACCTACTGTTTTCAAGGCTGTTGATTCACGAAATGGCATAAGGGATTTTACCTCGTCTATGAGTCCTTTTTCTATCATCTTCACTGTACGGCTATTAATACGCTCATAAAGCTCTTTACGCGGGCGGTCCAGTCCAATCATTATTACATTAAAAGGACGTTTTTTACTTTTTCCTCTGAGAAAAGAGCTATAAGGACGATTTGACTGAATAGTTACTTCCAATGCTTTGAGCAAGCGCATTGGATTATTAACATCTGCTTTGGCATAGTATTCTGGGTCGAGTCGTTGGACTAATTGCTGTATGTGTGTAAGGCTTGTTTCTTTGTACCATCGAGCTAGTTGTTCCCGAATCTGTGGCAAGACTGTGGGTATGTCATCTATGCCTTTGATAATTGCGTCTATATAAAGTCCCGAGCCCCCTGCAACAATAACATTGTCATACTTGTAGAACAAATTATTTATTGTCTCGAGCGCCTCATTCTCAAACATGCTAGCATTGTAATATTCTCTAATAGACTTTGTAGCAATGAAATGATGTTTTACTGCCGAAAGTTCCTCTTCACTAGGGCGGGCAACTCCAATGTCCATTTCCCTATAAATCTGGCGAGAATCAGCAGAAATTATTTCAGTCTCTAAGTTCCTGGCAAGCCATATAGCCAGTTCTGTCTTGCCCACAGCCGTTGGACCACCGATGACAATTAAATTTTTGCTCATGCCGGGATAATTCTTTTAGCTGTTTTTTCGGGTATGTCAATTTTCCCTGGCAGCTTGACGCCAATTTCGTATTGCGGTGATTTTGAGATAAATGTGTTGTAATAGGATAAAAATAGGTTTGTCAGCGGAATGGCAAGTAGCAAGCCAATCAGCCCCAGGATTTTACCCCACACAGAAAGGGAAAGAAGTATAATAACTGGACTCATGCCGGTTGCATCGCCCATTATTTTGGGCGTTAGTATAGAGTCTTGTATAAGTTGCACTATAGCGAAGACAGACATTGTCATTGCCAGTACAATCCAAAAATTTTGGCCTGTTTCCAAGGATTTTATCAATGCCAGAAAAAATGCTGGTATTAATGCAATGTTTTGTAAATATGGCACCATGTTCAACACGCCAATAAAAAGCCCCAGTAATATTCCCAGCGGCAGACCAATAATAGTAAATCCAATAGCAAATAAAATTCCCACTAATGAAGCAATTGCAGATTGCGCACGGAAATATGTATTCATTGCCTTTTCGAAGTTCTTGAAAAAATCAATAACACCACGACGATACCGCTGCGGAATCAGAGCTTTCCATTCTTCCAAAACACGATTGTAGTCCTTGAGCAAAAATATCATGTACAACAGAACTATAAAAAATCCTACAATGCCAATAATCACACTCAGGGTACTGGAAAAAATTGCGCCCAGGTGTGGTGCTAATTTAAGCCACAACTGGTTCATGTATTTATTAACTTCCTTGGAATTAAACAGTTCCTGCCAGTTATGGTTTTCCAGAAAACGGGAAACATCATTCGATAGTTTATCAGGCAAATATTTTATCAATTCCTGCTGGGTATTAGGCTGATTAATAAGCCGGTTGAGCATTACGCCAAGGCTCTGTATTTCCTTGCCCATCATTGGGATAATAATCATAAATGCCCCCACAGTAACAGAGAGCACTATTGTAAGGGCAAGTAAGACGGCTGTTATACGTGATTTGAC
>JALWCU010000296.1 GCA_027015275.1 Bacteroidales bacterium
TATTTAATATTGCGATTTAGTGTCTTGAATATCAGTATCTGATCGCCCTCAGACATAACAAAGGCATGATATCGCCCGGTGAGTATGTAATCTCCGACCTTGGGAACAACTTTTTCTTCTGTGAATTGACGGCATTGACCCCATATAATACCTGTAACAGCAATAAGTATAGTAATGACGAGCAATATTTTGTTTTTCATGATCAGAATTTTTTTTGATTTTGGATTTTGCAAATATAAATAACGCAAAAATTCAATTAAAGTTAGAAAATATTACAGGAAACTCGTATTTTTTTTGATTAATCGTCCCATCTCAAATGTCTAACAGATTTTCCTTGGCGGATAATAATGCTAAGGGCCTCGATACCAATTTTTAGATGAAGTTCTGTAAAATTCTGAGTAACAAGTTTATCGCTCTCACGTGTTTTAATACCAGTTGCAATCATAGGTTCATCAGAGACCAGTAGGAGCGCACCTGATGGAATTTTATTTGCAAAGCCGACGATAAAGATTGTTGCAGTCTCCATATCTATAGCCATTGCACGTGTTTTGGCTAAGTAATTTTTAAATCTTTCGTCCCATTCCCACACTCGTCGGTTGGTTGTGTAAACAGTGCCTGTCCAATAGTCTTTGCCATTATCTCGGATAGCAGTGGACACTGCTCGTTGCAAGTTGAATGCAGGTAGAGCAGGCACTTCAGGTGGAAGATAATCGTCTGATGTACCGTCGCTGCGAATTGCTGCAATAGGCAGAATGAAGTCGCCTACTTTATTTTTTTGTTTTAGAGCACCACATTTTCCAAGGAAAAGTACTGCTTTTGGGGCGATTGCACTGAGTAGATCCATGATAGTAGCAGCATTTGGACTGCCCATTCCAAAATTAATCATTGTTATACCCTCGGCAGTAACACTTGGCATGGGCTTATCAAGTCCCTGTATTGGGACATTATACCAGCTTGAGAAAGTCTCGAGGTAATGGTTGAAATTTGTCAGAAGAATGAAAGGCGTAAATTCTTTTAATTCTCTACCAGTATAGCGTGGTAGCCAGTCTTTTACGATTTGGTCCTTGGTAATCATAGCCCTTTTTATCTGTTAAAGTTAAAAAAAATAGACTTAACTGCAAATGTGTGGATAGTCAGATTATTGTTTACCGAATTTTAGTAAAAAAGTTTTTTAATTATTCCTAAAAAAAACAGTATATTTGCAAGCACGTGAAAAATAAATTTTTAAACAACGAACTAAATTAAAAATTAGAGAGATGCGAGGTAAAGGAGCTATTTGGTTTTTGACCATTACGCTGATTTTAGTGTCCATTTATCAGTTATCATTTACGTATGTAGCTTACCGGGTTAAAAAGCACGCCAAGGAGTATGCCAAAGGGGATTATCAGAAAGAGGCTGCTTATCTGGATTCCATGGCCAATGAGGTAGTTTATAATTTTATAGGATTAAAGAAGTATACTTTCCGTGAGGTTCAACAAAGAGAGCTTAATCTGGGTCTTGACTTGCAGGGTGGTATGAATATCACTTTGCAGATTTCCGTTGATGGCATGATTCGTTCTTTGGCTAATAATAGTGAAGATTCTACGTTTCTTAAGGCTCTCGAGCTTGCTAAACAACGTTCGGTAACAAGCAATAAAGATTTTATCACTCTATTTGGCGAAGCATTTCATGAGCTGGACCCTAATGCCAAGCTTGCTACAATATTTGCCACATCGCCACAGCTGAAAGATAAAATTAATTTTAATAGTACTGATCAGGAAGTTTTGAATGTATTGCGTCAGGAAGTGCAAGATGCTGTTAGCAATGCTTTTAATATCTTGCGTACACGTATCGACCGTTTCGGTGTTACACAGCCAAATATTCAGCTTTTGCAAGGGAAGACAGGCCGTATATTGGTTGAGCTGCCTGGTGTTAAGGACGAAGAGCGTGTTCGTAATTTGCTTCAACGTACGGCAAAGTTAGAGTTTTATGAGACTTACACATATAAAGATATATATCCACTTCTTCTAAAGGCTGATAAGAAGTTGAGTGAGATTATTCAGGCAAAGAAGCTCAATCTCGATACTACGAAAGCTGGTCAGCCATCTTTGGCACTTGGCGATACTACGAAGTCGCTACTGGAAGAGGCTACAGCACAGGATACTACTCAGCAGGCCAAGTCCTTTGAGCAGTTTCAGAAACAGCATCCGCTGTTTGCTTTGCTCAAGCCTTATGTGGACGAGAAAGGTAATCTAATACGTCAGGATTATGCATCAGTAGGATATGCTCTCAAAAAAGACATGAAGAGGATTAACAAGTATCTTGAGATGCCTGAGATAAAAGCTCTTTTCCCACATGATTTGAAATTTGCATGGACAGCAAAGCCTGCCTTTTGGGATAAGAGCGGCAAAGTTTATGAGCTTGTTGCACTTAAGACTACACGTGATGGACAGCCACAGCTTACAGGTGATGTTGTAGTGGATGCACGTCATGAATACAACCAGGTCAAAGGAAGTGCTGAGGTAACAATGATCATGAATGCTCAGGGCTCGCAAATTTGGGCAAAGCTTACGAGAGCGAATATTGGACATCAGATAGCAATTGTGCTCGATGGCCTTGTTTATTCTTATCCTACTGTACAGTCAGAGATTAAGGGAGGGGTTTCGCAGATTACAGGTGATTTTACAATTTCCGAAGCACAGGACCTTGCTAATGTTCTCAAATCAGGTAAGCTGCCTGTTTCGGTGCATATTGTAGAGCTGGAGCACGTTGGTCCTACATTGGGACGTGAATCAATCCGTGCTGGTTTGCTTTCATTCTTAATAGCCTTCTTGGTAGTGCTGCTGTACATGGTATTTTATTATCGTGGTGCAGGTCTGGTAGCTGACGTTGCTTTGCTTGTGAATGTATTCTTAATAATGGGCGTTTTGGCATCACTCGGTGCAGTATTGACTTTGCCAGGTATTGCAGGTATTGTCTTGACAATAGGTATGTCGGTGGATGCGAATGTGATTATTTATGAGCGTGTCAAGGAGGAGCTGCGGAATGGCAAGGGCATGAAGCTGGCAATAAAGGACGGTTACAAAGCAGCATACTCGGCTATCCTGGACGCTAATATTACGACACTGCTTACTGGTATTATCTTGTTTATCTTCGGACATGGACCTATACAGGGTTTTGCTACCACACTTATCATTGGTATTTTGACATCACTTTATACAGCAATCTTTATAACTCGATTGATATTTGATGCACGCCTTGAGAAGAACAAGCCAATAAGCTTCTGGAATAAGTGGACAGAGCATTTCATGGAGAATGTGAACTTTGATTTTCTGGGTAAGCGTAAATGGGGATATTTACTATCTGGAACATTGGTAACATTGAGTATTTTGAGTTTGATTTTCCATGGTCTTGACCTTGGTGTTGATTTCGTAGGTGGGAGGACTTATGTAATACGTTTCGAGAATCAGAAGAAAGTCAATACAGTACAGATAGCAGCAATGGTAAGGAAGGAGCTTAAAACCTTGCCTATTGTCAAGACTTATGGTTCTGATAATCAGATAAAACTAGTAACCAAATACAAGATAAATGATAATAGCCCTAACGTCGAGAATGAGGTAGATAGTTTGATATATGTTTCAGTCAAGCCACTGTTGCCAGCGGATGTGACGTTAAAGGAGTTTGTGCAAAATTATGTGATGTCCAAGCAGAAGGTAGGACCTACAATTGCTTCGGATATTAAGAGAGCAGCTTCTTATGCAGTGCTTTTTGCCTTGCTTGGGATATTTCTGTATATTTTCCTGCGTTTTCGCAACTGGCAATATGGTATGGGTGCTACGGTCGCTCTTATTCATGACTCATTGATAACGATTGGAGTGTTCTCGGCATTTTATAATATAATGCCATTCTCGCTGGAGATAGACCAATCATTTATAGCGGCTATTTTGACGGTTGTGGGTTATTCTGTTAACGACACAGTGATTATCTTTGACCGTATTCGTGAATATCTCAAATTGCATTCACACCGAAGCAGTTATATCAACACAAACGAAGCTCTTAGTAGTACCTTGAGCCGTACGATAAATACGTCATTGACGACATTCTTCGTATTGTTAGTAATCTTCCTCTTTGGTGGCGAGGTGATAAGAGGATTTGTATTTGCAATGTTGATAGGTGTGGTTGTCGGTACGTATTCTTCGTTGTTTGTGGCTACGCCGCTTGCTTATGATACAATACGTCGGAAAGAGAAGCAAATAGAAGCTGCCAAGAAAGCTGAAGAAGAGAAACGTCGTGCAGAGCAGCGCCGTCGTGCTGAAGAAAAAGAGGAGGAAAAAGAAAAAGAAGGATTAAGTCCAGAAGAACTACGCAGACGCAAAGAAAAGAGTAAGCAGAAACGTAAAAAGAAAAAACATTCTAAGAGAAAGAAGAAGTAACAAAAAAGCGTCCCATTCGGGGCGCTTTTTTTGTTACTATAATTGAAAGAAGCATTATTTCCGCAACCAATCAATGGCTTTCTGATAGTCATCAAGAAAATTACGAGCAATGGTAGATTTCTGATTTGCTTTTTGAATGAGCATTTCTATACCAATTTTGGTCAAGAAGTCAGTTGGCACGAGATAAGCAATTTTCTTTAGTCCGATTTTTTCGAATATTTTTTTTGTGATATTTTCTGTGAGCCATTCTTGGAGCTCGTCTGTGATGGGATAAACAGCGTCTTGTGTGTTTTGTAATAGTGCTTCGGGCTTTAGGTCAAGGAGCTGAGAATAAGCTTTGGAAAGTACTGTTTTGTATTCTTCTATAAGCATGTCCAGTATAGGCTTTTTCCACTTAATTTCGGCTATTTTTTTATCACTAGAGACAAGAATATCGTAATATTTTGTGCTTTTGATGAGGTCCATATTAATTAGCTTTTATGTTTATGTAAATATAAAAATTTTTTGTGAAAATAGAAAGATAGGCTTAATGATCAGTAATTCCCAGCCATTGCTTAGCTTGTTCGATGTTGTCAAAGAATTTAAACTGTATCAAGAGATTTTCCTCTTCCATTGCCTGTCGTATGGATACATTAGTGAAAATATTAGGCGAGAGGATGAAAGCAATTTTACGTATTCCGATATTTTCTGATTTTTTGAGGAGGTTGTCGCTTACCCAGCTCTGGAGATCAGGGCGGATAATAAAGTCAAAAGCAGAATTGTCAACAAGTATTTTTTCGGGACGGTATTTAGTATTAATTTTCTGCCAATTGATAATTTGTGCTTTGTATTGTTCTTCAGTCATTTGACTCGTTTGATGGGTCTTAGAGACGAAAAGACATTTATACTTTTTATTAAAATAAAAATGATAAAAATTGGTTTCTGAGATTTTGAAAAAAATTTTCTGCGGGCCTTGTCGTGTATTTTTCTTTACTAACAGGTCAATATGTTTTTTCGTAGGAAGAAATCTTATGATTGACATTTTTATTGTCTTTTCTTTGTGGCCTAATAAACTTATAGCTCAGCAAGATACTATAAAATTGCCAATAGTTCAAGTATTGGGTAATAATTTATCTAAACGAACGATTAACAATAGCTTGTCCAGCCAGGTTTATTATATACAAAATAGGGACATACGATTTGGGGTAAAAGATTATTCTGGTATGATCAGTACGGTTTCTATCCGAGGATTTAAGTCGTCTCAGACCAAGGTTATGCTATTTGGTTTGCCAGTGGAGGTGGGTAGCGCTGGGATTTATGATTTTTCTCTTCTTCCATTGTCATTGTTTGACGTTATGAATTTGTGTACTAATCAACAGAACATTTTGTCTGTTTCTGGCGGATTGGGTGGAGTCGTGTCTGTGGATATTAATGAGTCAAAGACCACACAATTGACTAATATCTTTTCTGCAGGTAGTACTCAGTCAGGGCAGATATTGAGTAAGTTTGATTACACAAAAAACAGATTAAGTGTAACAGTGAGGACATTGAAAGCTTTTTCGCAAAGCAGGTACCGCTACAAGAGTCCTTATAGCCAGGATATAGAGACGGAAAAAGGTGCTTACTATTCCAAGGATTTTGCTTTGGTAGCAGGACAATATGAATTGCACAAAGGGCAAGTAGTTTATTATAAGCAGCTTTTGGGGGATGTTGTTAGAGCTTTTCCGCCGCCTGTCTCATACATAGGTCCCAGAAGAAAGGAAATAGAGCATTTTAGACAAATTATAACGACCTGGGGCTTGCGTGGCGTAAGCAAAGGCATACTGTTTAACGCACAGATGGGTATATCAAATCAGACTTCGGATTATAAAGTCAGAGTTATTGATTCTTTGTGGATAAATGTCTTGTCATCAAACTGGTGGAGCCAGAATATATATGCCAAGCTTAACTTAAGGCATAAGTTCTTTCGGGCTTTGGTGTTGTGGAATTTGGACAATTATAGTTTTTTTTCTTGGCAGCCGCAGAGAGTAGAATTGTCAGCTCGAAGAAATAATCTTAGTCTGTCTCTGTCTGTTGGGCAGCTGCGTATGGGTAAGTTTGGGCTGAGTACAGTACAAAAGATAGATTTTGTTGACTCAGCACCACACTATTTATTTTTTTACCAAGCCAAGTGGCTGTCGAATCCGAGTTTGAGTTTGAATATTTCACGAAACGTAAGTTATCCATCGCTTAATGATTTGTATTGGCGGCCAGGAGGGAATATTCACTTGTTGCCAGAGATAGGCAGAGAGATAAATTTTAAAAGTAAATTTGTTTTTAAGGTAAGGGGTGTGAATGTTTTGTTCCAGGCAGAAGTATTCAGTGCAAATGTAAAAAATTGGATAGAGTGGAAACCTTCGATGTATCATTATTGGACGGCCGAAAATTTGTCTTTTGTAACAAATCGTTCTGCTATTTTGGGGGTAAGTTTTTTTCGGAAGGGTGAATTTTTTAATAAATTTCGGTTATCGTATCAGTATTCATCGGTAGAGGATTCTACGGGTATTCAGATTATTTACGTGCCAAGAAATAAATTTTTGGTCCAGGTAACTTTGAATTGTTGTGGTAATATCTTAGACATTAATTCATTATATGCAAGTAGGAGATATGTACTTAAGCATAATCAGGATTTGTATTTAGAGCCATACTGGGTTTGGTTTGTCAGTTTGAGTAGAGAGTTAGAGATTAAGCATGCTCATATTGTTGTGGGGCTGGATGTTAATAATGTTTTTGATGAGCAATACATGTTGGTAATAAATCGTCCGCAGCCGCTGCGGAATTTTACGTTGAGTGTACAAGTAAATTTTAATTAAAAAAAGATAGTTATGAAGCTCAGATCAAAGAAACAACCTCTGCAATATTTACTTGATTCATGTAGTATGCAGGGACGCAGGCAATCGCAGGAAGATGCATTTTTAATAACTCGAGGTCCATTTGGTGATATAATTGGTTTGGTAGCTGACGGCGTTGGAGGTTATGCTCACGGAGAATTTGCCAGTCAGACGGTTAAGGATGTTTTTGAGAATACGTTTGCCCAGATGGATCAGTTTGATTCAGTCGAGTCATATATACGAAAGACTATGTATGTGGCAGTTACTATGCTGATGCAGCGTTCTATGGGAGATTCGTCGTATAAGGAGGCATGTACGACTGTAAGTGGATTTATTATAACGAGGAAGAATTTGCTTTATGTTTTCAATGTTGGGGATAGTCGTGTTTATCGTTTTAGAAATAGTGAACTTGAGCGTCTAACGGTTGATCACAGTTATGTCCAGGAGCTTATTGATTCGGGTAGAATATCAGAAGATGCAGCTTTTGATCATCCTGATAAAAATGAGGTTACTAATGTTCTTTGTTCGAGTTTGACAGGCCTTCGTATAGATGTAGAGACAGTGGGTGAAGTAATGCAAGGAGATTTGATTTTAGCCAGTACTGATGGAGTGCATGATTATATTAGAGATAGTGAAATTCAGTCCTTTATAGCAGGATACAAAGGCAATGAGTCCCTTGCCAAAGCTTTATGTGAATTGGCATACGAAAGGCGCAGCTATGATAATATTACTGCCATAACTTGTCAGAGAATTATCTGACCAGAGGTTTGATTAGAATTCGCAGAAGTTTTGAGCGCTGTTTTTTCATGCGTTTTTTGCCGAAGCTATAAGAGAGACGTGAATATAAAATGTCTGTATATTTGAGAAAATAATATAGCAATCTATACTGAAGCATAATGTAAAGCACAAGAGAGAATAGCCATAGCACAATACTATTTGCCCAGAATGTATCGATTTTTAGGTTAAACAGTGTTTTGTATGGGGCGTAAAAGTGGGCTTTTAGCAGCTTACCTTTTCCGTCAAAGAAAATGGGATTTATTTTTCGATAGAAGCGGTTGTGATATTCCAGAATTCTTGTTTTGCCAATATTTTTGACGAATTCCTCAAGTTTGTCGTTATGATATTTTTCTTTTAGGTTGACCAGGTATTTGGCGCCGTATTTTGCTTCGAGTTTTCTGATAAAGTCGCTTTTTTGTGATGATGTATTATTATAAACAATGATATAATAATTTTTTATGGCCCTAAGGTAGCTGTCTATTTTTTTTAGTAAATCAGGGGTAATATTATGGATGTTTATTTTTTTTGGGTTGAAATCTTTTTTTAAAATGTGATTCCAAAAATAATCTGCATTTAGTTCATTGTGAAGTAGTTGAACAGCATCTTCATAAGCTTTATCTATTTTTTTATTGTTGCGCAAGAATGTGATTTGATTTATCATGTTGGGTACCCAATAATCTTTGACATATCCAGCTTGGGCCATAATTCGATC
>JALWCU010000297.1 GCA_027015275.1 Bacteroidales bacterium
AAATGAGTTCAATATTCTTGTGTTTTAGAAATTTGCTTGTTATAAAAAAGTTCTTTTCGTATATCCATTTTTTTTGGCTCACCCATTGTACTTTCTGCTCATTCTGGCCATAAAATGGGTCAGGTATTATACCAGCCTTTGTTAGGTCTATAAATACATTCCCTGGGACTGTAGCAGAGACGCTTATAGCTGTGTCTGGGCTGTGGAGCTGCCATTGACCTGTGAGATGAAAAACTACTTGCTGAGAGTTTAGTGTAAATGGTAATAATGTGATTAACAGTAATATGAGACGCTTCATATATTATTTGATGTTTTGCTTTCAAGATAAGAATTTTTAGGCAAAAGTAAGTTATACCATTGATCAATATAAATTGGTCTAAAAAAGCCGTTAGGCTTGAACGTTACGTAGACTTGTATGGAAATGCAAGGCTAAGATTAATAAACATCAACCGTTATGTCCCGTAGGGACGACCTATTGTAATCGTTGTATGGCAATGCAACGCAACTTAGCGAAGTAAAAAACGGTCATTCCTACGGAATTTTATTTTTGGTGGATATTTCTTCACGGGTTTCCACCCGTGTTTACATAAGGGTTTTCCCTACGGGAAAATATCAAATTTTTAAACTGTTTAGATTAAATTCAATTCGTAAACGGTATTAATCGTTCTCTTATAGAAGTGATACGTTTGCGTGTGCTTTTTCCGTTTTCCTGAAGGTTTTGTTATATTTCTGCTAAAAAAGATGGAGCGATGAAGCATAGGCTAAGTATTTGGGGAGTGCTAATAATGTTAGTGGCTTTCGCTGGCTGTCGGCGCAATCCCTTTGATGTGGATGTGTCGCATGTTAAAGTTAACTTGAATATTATTCGCTTTGACCGTGAGTTTTGCCAGATCAGACCTGACAGTATTTATCGGTATATGCCGCAGTGGAAAAAGGATTATGGCTATTTCTGGACAGTGTATAGTCGTGGGGTTTTGAATCTCGGTGCACCTGAGTCTTATGATTATCTGGTGCGACTCAAAGGATTTTTTGATTATTGTCATCAGTATGGCATAGAGCATGATGTTCAGAAAGCTTTTCCGCCTGGTGATAAGTTTATTACAGAAAAATTGACTGATGCTTTTCGTCATTATCGTTATTATTTCCCTAAGCAGCCATTGCCACGTATTTTTACTGTGATAAGTGGTTTTAATGTCTCTGTTTTTACCGGTGATGATTTTGTGGGTATTAGTTTGGATAAGTATCTGGGCAGGGACTATGCTCTTTATCCCAATCTGGGCTTTGAAAAATACAAACGTCGGCGTATGACGCGCGAGATGATGCCTGTGGATGTGATGAGAGCATGGGCAGTGGCAGAGTTTCCGTTTAATGATTCTGTTAATAACCTGCTAACTAATATGATTTACCAAGGCCGTTTGCAGTATTTCCTTGATGCTATGTTGCCTGATTATCCCGATACGTTAAAATGGGGTTATACTGAGCTTCAGTGGAAATGGGTAAATGCTTATGAGAAAAATATCTGGGATTACCTGGTGGGGAAAAATGTACTTTTCTCGCAGCGTGCACTGGATATAAAGACATTTACAGGTGATGGACCTTTTACCACGCCGTTTCATCGCAATTCTGCACCACGTGCTGGCACGTTCATTGGCTATCGCATTGTTCAGAAGTTTATGAAAAACCACAAGGAAATTACACTGAGACAATTAATGCAAATTAGTGATTATCAACGCATTTATAATGAGTCGTATTATGAGCCATAATGTGCCTGATGCTGTGCGTTAATTCTAAAGTGGCGGGCTCTGAGCAGAGCCCGCCACTGTTTGTATTGTGTAAAAAAAGTATTTAAGTGGATGATTAGACAAGGTCGCCTTTACCTGCCAGAAGGATGATACCCACGACTGTTTCGACGGCTTTTTGCATGGATTCCAAAGGAATGAATTCAAACCTACCGTGGAAATTGTGCCCACCAGTGAAGATATTAGGTGTTGGCAGTCCCATGTATGAAAGCATAGCGCCGTCTGTGCCCCCGCGCACAGGACGTATAATAGGCACTATATCTGCTTGTATCATTGCTTGTTTTGCTAATTCTACGATGTACATGACAGGTTCTATCTTTTCGCGCATGTTGTAATACTGATCGTGCATATCCAGGTCAATTAGCTCTCTGCGGTATTTTTCGTTGAGAAAATCGACTGTATGCTGCATTATTGCTTTTTTGTGCTCAAATTTTTTGCGGTCATGGTCGCGAATAATGAAATGCAAGTGTGTTTCTTCTACAGAGCCAGTGAAAGAAATTAGATGAAAGAAGCCTTCATAACCCTCTGTGTATTCTGGGCGTTCGCTTACAGGTAACATTGATACGAGTTCCATTGCAACATGCTGGGAGTTAATCATTTGATTCTTAGCTGTGCCTGGATGGACATTGCGGCCATGAATAGTGAGTTTTGCTTCGGCTGCATTGAAGTTTTCGAACTGTAGCTCTCCGATTTCTCCGCCGTCGAGTGTATAAGCGAAATTAGCACCAAAGCCTTTGACATCAAAGTGTTTTGTGCCGCGACCTATTTCTTCGTCAGGTGTGAAGGCCACTCTTATTGTCCCATGCTTAATCTCGGGATGATTGACAAGATATTCTATGGCAGTAATAATTTCTGCTACTCCAGCTTTGTCGTCAGCCCCCAGAAGAGTAGTGCCATCGGTTGTGATGAGTGTCTGACCAATATAGTTTTTGAGCTCTGGGAAATCCTTTGGGCTAAGTACGATATTTTTTTCTTTGTTCAGGACAATGTCGCCGCCGTCATAGTTTTTTACTATCTGTGGGTTGACACCCTCGGCAGTAAAGTCCGGACTTGTGTCTATATGTGCTATGAAGCCAATTGTAGGTACTTTGTGCCCGTCAGTGATATTAGACTTGAGAGTGGCATATACATAGCAGTGGTCATCAACAAAAGCGTCGGATAGACCCAGTTCTTTGAGTTCTTCGACTAAAATTTTTGCCAGTTTCCACTGTTTCTCTGTCGAAGGGGTTGTCTGTGAGTTTTCGTCAGACTGTGTGTCTATCTTGGCATAACGTAAGAAACGGTTCAGTAAGTTTTCCATTGTTTTATGGTTTTTGTTTAATGAGTTTGTCAATGAGACGAATAGATTTTTGAGAATTCCAGCGTGTAGCCCTATGTGCCTGGGCAATGATCCTACCCTGGCGGTCAATCAAATAAGTAGAAGGTATTGAATTGGAATACAGTGGTTTGGGCGCTGGCGTGAGTTGTCTGTAAATGGGCAAGTTATAACCTTTTTTTGCTAAAAATGTCTGTGCTTTGTCCAGCCCTTCACTGGTAACGAATAGGAATACAATATTTGGATTGCCGCGATAGTGATTGTATAAATCTTGCAAGGCTGGCAGTTCGGCCATACACGGCGCACACCATGTAGCCCAGAAATTTATTAAGATTACCTTTCCGCGAAAGTCTGCTAAATGCACGGTTTGTCCCTGTGAGTCGAGCACAGCCCAGTCCCAGTCGTTTTGCTCAAGACGGATTTCGTTTTTTGCTGTGTGTGGCGAGAGCATAGCCAGTCGTTGTAGATGGCTGACGAGCCAGTTACGGCTGGGCGTAAAGAGCAAGGCTATTATAAAAGCATAAAATACTATGTCTGAGATAATTGCTAATGTACTCTTCGTCTTGTAATGATTCTTGATTTTTTCCCACAGTTTTGTCATAAGTATAAGTTTTTCAGAAAATGTCTTGTTTGTTTTCTTTTCTAAAGATTAAGGCAATGAGCCACAAAAGCACAATTACTTGAAGAACTATCCAGATTATTCTACCAAATCCAATGGCCACAAGTGGTTGAAAAACAAGCGCCAAAACTAAATACGCAATAGCAGCACCTATGCGGTTCATCTGATACCTTTCATAAGCCAAGGACAAAAAGCCCAGGGCGAGCAAAAGTTTTAATATCCATATCAAAGCCGTTGCAAGGTGGAAAAAAAGCAATATTACGACTAGAATCATTAAAGATTGAATAATTCTCATGACCAAAGGTTTTTTATTAGTTTTATATCACGTCGCTTTGCAATTTAGAAAATTTTTATCACTGGGAAAATTAGTTGTTTTTTTTAACTTTGACAGGGAAGGACTGAAAAAGTTACGTAAAGAAATGGACAAGGAGCTTGGGAAACTTGCAAAACGTATTAATTATCATCAGGAAAAGTTACAGTCATTGGAGACGGCTTTTTTCATCAAGCGTTTTTTTTCTTTGCCTGCGACTCGCAAACGTGTTCGCCTTTTGCAAGAGATTTTTGACGCCAAGCTCAAGAAATGGCTGCTTGGAAATGACACAGAATTCAAGAGACTTGCTCAGGAAAATTTAAAGCTTCTGCAAAGAGAGAAAATTATTTATCGTACAAAATCAGCTACATATAGTCCTGTGGGGACTTATTCTGCATATTTCTCGGGAAAGATATTTCCAAATGGATATGGTCAGCTGGATCTGAAGGCTACTAACCTGGGCGTGTATCCTTTGGCAAAGCATGATTATGTGGCTAAATATCTTGGTTATATAGATTATATGGGCAATATTGAGCTAAAACCAGTGAAAATAGAATCTGCACTCATGTATTCACGTCCGAACACATACCAGGGCTATGTAAATGACAAAGGCGTGATAGTGCTAGAGATTGTCAAACGCGATTTGGAGACACTCTCTGGACATGTTGTCATTGTGGGTATGATAGGCCTGCATTTTTCTGATAATCAGCCGAAAGAGCAATTTTTTGACAATAGAAAAAAACTCACTGAGATTATCGATAAAGCTAAGAAACAATTTTTCGAACAAGGTAAAACAAAATAAAAATACATAAAGTTATGGCACTTGATATTTTTGATCTTATGCGAACAACTAATAACTATGAGTTGACTTTTTATGAGGAGCCATCGGTGCAGCTGAAGTCAATTATAGCTATTAATAACACTGTGTTGGGTCCGGTGCTGGCTACAACGAAGATTTTTGATTTTCAGAGCGTTGACAAAGCCACACAGGTAGCTCTTCGAATGGCTTATTACAATACTTACCGTTCTGCTCTTTTGCGGCGTCCTTTTGGCGGAGGTAGCATTGTCCTTAGTGGCAATCCCAAGAAGGTAAAAAACGAGTTTTATCTGCGTGCTTTGGGTATATACGTTAACAAATTCGCTGGAAATCTGTTTATTGCGCCAAGTGCTGATCTCAGTGACGAGGATATAAAATACATAATGCGAGAGACTGATTTTGTGGTAGGAGGCGATGAAGATTTCATGCGCAATGGCATGCCACCTGCCAAAGCTACAGCACTGGGAATTATTAATGGCATTCGTGCAGCTGTGAAATTTCAATTAGGTCGGGATGATATTTCGGGTTTGACATTTGTTGTGCAGGGTATAGACGGCGTTGGTTATTATATTGTAGAGCATTTGTTACAAGCAGATGATGTTAATGTAATCATAACAGACCGTGTCTATGACAGGATAAAAGCTATACAAGACCGAGTACCTGAAGTTAAGGTCGTCCGTCCTGGGGAAATTTACAAGCAATCATGCGATGTATTTATTAGTTGCACTTTTGACAGCAGCATTTCCGAAGAAGAAGCTTCCATGCTTGAGACAAAGATTCTCACTGGAAGTGTTAACAATGTGATTTATTCTGACAATATAGAGAAAGTGCTTCAGGAACGTGATATTTTGTACATTCCTGGTTATGTGCTCAATGGTGGGGAAATTATTTTGTTTGATAATGAGCTAAGTGGACTGGGACCGGATGTTGTGGAAGCACAGCTTAATGATATTTATAATATTACCTTGGACTTGCTGCGTCAGGCACGAGAAGAGAACAAGACCGTTAATGACGTGGCTATTAGCGCTGCTACACAGTATATCGAGAATATTGCAGCTATCAAGAAATTACGTTAATCTTTAACCATAAAAAAATCAGAAAATGGCAAAGAACAAGAAAAAGTATAAAATACTCGCAATAAATCCTGGCTCTACATCGACCAAGATTGCTTGGTTCGAAGACGAAGAAGAAGTTTTCGAAAAAAACATTAGCCACAGTTCACGTGTGCTGGACAGGTTTAAAACAATCTGGGATCAATACTCTTTCCGCAAGGATGAAGTAATACGTACTTTGGAAGAAGCCGGTTTTGATCTGAGTGAGCTGGATGCTGTCGTGGGCCGTGGGGGGCTGATACGCCCAATACCGAGCGGTGTTTATGTTGTGGACGAGCAAATGATACAGGATGCACGTATAGGTTACCAGGGACCACATGCTTCTAATCTGGGTTGTGTAATAGCTTACAGTATAGCGTGGGAGCATGATATTCCTGCGTATATCGTTGACCCACCGGCAGTTGATGATTTTGAACCATTAGCCCGTATCTCTGGTCAGGCTAAGATTCCACGTACCAGTCTTATACATGCTTTGAATATTTTTGCTACGGCGCGCAAGTTTGCAAGTGATCAAAAGAAAAAATTCGAGGATCTTAACCTGATTGTAGCGCACCTTGGCGGTGGCATTACAGTTGCAGCACTGCGCGGAGGACGTGCGATAAATGTGAATAATGGTATCGAGGAAGGTCCTTTCACGCCCGAGCGTTCTGGCAATCTTCCGGTGCTAAAGCTCATTGATATGGCTTTTTCTGGTAAATATACACACCAGGAAATGAGAAAAATGGTCGTTGGCAAGGGAGGACTTGTATCGTACTTTGGTACTAATAGTGCTATGGAAGTGGAAAATATGGTAAAAGCCGGTTCTGAGCGTCATCGACTTGTATTTGAAGCCATGGCATACCAGGTAGCTGAAGAAATAGGCGCACGTTCGACAAATCTCAAAGGCAAGGTCGATGGCATAATCATAACTGGTGGACTTGCACATTCTCAGATGTTTACAGACTGGATAAAGGAAAGAGTAGAGCACATTGCACCGGTTTATATTTATCCTGGCGCACGAGAGATGGAAGCTTTGGCTCATGGGGCTTTGCGCGTACTCAGAGGCGAAGAACCAGCTAAGCGTTATGGAGTCCACACGCCTAAGGTAGGTATTTTCTATTGGGATAATATCGAAGCTTATGTACAGGCAATCAACTACATAGAAGACTACTTCCGTGCCAAAGGTTATGTCTTCCGCAAAGAAGACAGTAATCTGGAGCTGCTTTATGCAAACTGCGAGGGAGATGATGAGCGGGGGCGCCGCGAGCTCGAGCGCTTGGTGGACCAGGAAGTCGATATGATAATAGCCATTGGTTCGCCAGCCAGTGCCCTGGCAGCGCAATTTTTGCGCACTTATGATATACCGCTTATTTTCACAGGATTGTATAGCAAAGAAATCCTGGCTGGAGTTGACTGGAAAAAAGCAAATAATCTTTATGCATCGCTCTATGGCGTCCCAGTAGAAGAACAGTTTGAAAACGCAGTATTACGCATTAAGCCCGATGTCAAGAAAATAGGAGTTACATACAAGATAGGGGAGCTTCAGTCAAATATAGAGCATGACCGTGTGCGTGAGTTTTGTGCAAAGCACGGTATAGAGTGCTTTAGCTATGATGTGCAGACACACGAGGATTTCGAAGATGCTGTTAAATATTTTTCTGACGAAAAAGTGCAATGGGTTTATCTGGGCTCAGACTCAGTAATTGCCACGGCTACAGCTAAACAGCTGGAGACTATAACGAGCAAATTTCCGACACAATGTGCGCTGGAGGATACAGTTTGCCACGGAGGTATGATTGCTTATCATATTTCATGGAAAGAATTATGCGAACAGTCTGCTGACTTTGCTGTGCGTCTGCTCAATGGCATGGAGATTAAGAAAGCTATAGTCTCGCCGCAGAAGCGTTACATCACGGCTAATCACGATACGGCTAGCAGGTTCGGTCTTGCAGATAAAATTGCGCAAATTAAGGGTGTGAAGCTGTTATAAAATGTATGCTGTCGTCAGGGAGGAAGAATGGAATAAGAGCCTGGATAAAAGCGAATTGCGCAGTGATGTATGGAGCAGAGAAATACCACTTGCAAAGAAGATAATTTGAAATATTTTAATAAATGTGGGTTGTGCTTTGTGCGCACCCACATTTTAAGTTTTATGCAATAGAGTGAACGTAAAATAATGTCACACACAAAATTATAACTAATAATTAAATTGTAATCATAGTTTTAATTATATGAATTATTAAATTGCATTAAAAAGTGAAGAAAATTTGGCGAGAATGTTTCGAAAAATTAGAATTGTGAAAGATTTATCTCAAGAATAATTATATTTTAGAGCTAATCTGTATGAATGATATATCAATATTGAGAAGATTGCAAAAGTATTTGAAATAAATATCAAAGATCTGTAAAAATGACGATAAAAGAATTTGAAAACTTGGTTTTAAGAAACCTTAAAAATATTATAGAACAGATTATAACAGAGAATCTTGAACTTCCTATATCAGCAAAGGCAAGAGCAGGTGCAGAGATTAGCTATTGGTTAGAAAAAAAATTTGTTGAATATACTAATGATAATAATTTCTTTGAAGATTCAGAAAGTGCACCAAATGGGAGGACAAAAAACCCTTGGGATGCTAGAACCAAATTTGTTTTTAATAATTATAAAGAAGAAATCTGGATTGATTTTAAGGCATTTAAAATCAGTAGTGCAAATAGTAATCCTGATATAGGCACACCCAAAAAAATAATTAAATTAATAAGTGAAGGTAAATT